>NZ_JBEPBA010000018.1:0-200367 GCF_040298885.1 Streptomyces sp. NPDC001137 | reverse complement strand
TGGCGACGATGAACTCGATGTTGGTGCCGGGGGCGTGGTGCCCGGTGTCCACCACGACCTGCGCTTTCTCGCCCAGCTTGAGGCAGTGCGCGTAGGCGGTGCCCCAGTCGGGCACATCGGTGGCGTAGAAGGCGGGCTCGAAGAGCTTGTACTCCAGCAGCATCCGTTGCCCGTCGCCGAGGCGCGCGTAGACCTCGGTGAGGCCTTCGGCGAGCCGGTCCTGGCGGGCGCGGAGGTCGTCCTGGCCGGGGTAGTTCGTCCCGTCGGCGAACCACAGCTTCAGGTCCCTGGAGCCGGTGGCGTCCATGATGTCGACGCATTCCAGCAGGTGATCGACCGCCTTGCGCCGCACCGCCGCATCCGGATGGCAGATGCTGCCCAGCTTGTAGTCGTCGTCCTGGAACGTGTTGGAATTGATCGCCCCCAGCTTCACGCCCTGGTCCTCGGCGTACTTCGCCAGGGCACCGTAGTCGTCCACCTTGTCCCACGGAATGTGCAGCGCGACCGTCGGCGCCACACCGGTGAAGGCGTGCACCTGGGCGGCATCGGCCAGCTTCTCCTGCGGCGTGCGCGGCACGCCCTGCTGCGCGAAAACCTTGAACCGGGTCCCCGAGTTCCCGTACGCCCACGACGGTGTCTCGACTGCCTGGGTCTTCAGCGCGGCCTTCACCGCGGCGAGCTCGGTCACTTCAGGGCTCCTGTGACGTCTGGCCGGAACGGCAATTGGATGAATCGATTCAGGAAGGGAAGCCTAAAGCTCCCGGCGGGGGTGTCAAGCGTTCCGGCAGCGGCCGCTGCCCGTGTCCTGACTGTGACCTCTGGCTCTCGAAGGGCCCTCGAAATTTTTTCGAGGCCCACCCATTGACGTGACATGGCCGACGCGCCTAACGTCCCGGCAACCAAGTTGAAACCTTTCACGGCGTCGGGAGCCCCTCGTCGGCGTCGTCGAGGAGCCCCTGATGACCCACCCGTCCGACACGGGTCCGGCCCCGGTGCTGGCGCTCGAGGACATCTCGAAGTCCTTCGGCGCGGTGCGCGCCCTGCGGGACGTTTCCCTGGAGTTGTTCCCCGGCGAGGTGCACGCACTCGCAGGAGAGAACGGCGCGGGCAAGTCGACCCTGATCAAGACCCTTGCCGGTGTGCACCGGCCCGATGCCGGCCGGGTGCTGCTCGACGGTGAGCCCGTCGTCTTCCACGGGCCCGGCGACGCCCGCGACGCCGGCATCGCCGTCATCTACCAGGAGCCCACGCTCTTTCCCGACCTTTCGATCGCCGAGAACATCTTCATGGGCCGTCAGCCCCGGCGCGCCCTCGGCCGTATCGACCACAAGGCCACCCACGCGGCGACCCTGGCCCTGATGCGGCGTCTCGGCGTCGAACTCGACCCCGACCGCCCGGCCCGTGGCCTGTCCATTGCCGACCAGCAGATCGTCGAGATCGCCAAGGCCCTCTCCTTCGAGGCCCGTGTCCTGATCATGGACGAGCCGACCGCCGCCCTCACCGGCAGCGAGGTGGCCCGCCTCTTCGGCGTCGTGCGCACCCTGCGTGAACAGGGCGCCGCCGTGCTGTTCATCTCGCACCGGCTGGAGGAGATCTTCGAGATCTGCCGGCGGGTCACCACCCTGCGCGACGGCGCCTGGATCTCCAGCGAGCCGATCGAGGGCATGACCGAGGACGACCTGGTGCGGCGCATGGTCGGCCGCGACCTCGACGAGCTGTACCCCAAGCAGGACGTCAAGCCCGGCCAAGTCGCCCTGAGCGTACGGCGGTTGACCCGCGAGGGCGTCTTCACCGACGTCTCCTTCGAGGTGCGGCACGGCGAGATCGTCGGCCTCGCCGGCCTCGTCGGCGCGGGCCGTACGGAGGTCGCCCGGGCCGTCTTCGGCATCGACCGCTGGGACGCCGGCGAGGTCGAGGTCCAGGGGCGCAGGCTCACCAACGGCGCCCCCTCCACCGCCATGGCCGCCGGGCTCGCCCTCGTCCCCGAGGACCGGCGCGCCCAGGGCCTGGTGATGGACATGTCCATCGAGCGCAATATCGGCCTGACCGGTCTGCGCACCACCGTCAGGGCGGGCCTCGTCGACCGCGGCGCCGAACGCAGCCGCTCACTCGACTGGGCCGTCAAGCTCCAGGTGAAGTACGCCCGGATCGCCGACACGGTGAACACCCTGTCCGGTGGCAATCAGCAGAAGGTGGTCCTCGCCAAGTGGCTCGCCACCGGCCCGAGGGTGCTGATCGTCGACGAGCCCACGCGCGGCATCGATGTCGGAACCAAGGCCGAGGTGCACCGGCTGCTCAGCGAGCTGGCCGCCGACGGCGTGGCGGTCCTGATGATCTCATCCGACCTGCCCGAGATCCTCGGCATGGCCGACCGTGTGCTCGTCATGCACGAGGGCCGCCTGACCGCCGAGATCCCACGCGCCGAAGCCACCGAGGAAACCGTGATGGCCGCAGCCACCGGGAGGGCCGCCGCATGACGGTGACCACCACCGGCGAAACCCCCGTCGCCGAGGTGCCCAGGTCCAGCGGCACCCGGCTCGTCGACCGCGTCTTCAAGATACGCGAACTCGCCATCCTGGTCGTCTTCCTGGTGATGATCGCCATCACCCAGGCGGGCAACAGCGAGTTCCTGTCCGAGCAGGGCATCAAGGACCTGCTGCTGAACGCGACCATCCTGGTGCTGGTCGCCACCGGCCAGTCCCTGGTGGTGATCACGAGGAACGTCGACCTGTCGGTCGGCTCGACCCTCGGCATCAGCGCCTTCGCCGCCGGCGACTATCTGCACGGCGGCGGCAACTCGCTTGTCGCCATCCTGCTGGCGGTGCTGCTGGGCGTGGGCTTCGGCCTGCTCAACGGCCTGCTCGTCAGCCTCGGTCAGGTGCCCGCACTCGTCGTCACCCTCGGCACGCTCTACATCATCCGCGGTGTCGACTCCATCTGGGTCGGCTCCCGCCAGATCACGGCGGCCGACCTGCCCGGCGGCTTCGTCGACTTCGGCTCCGGCGGCCTCTCCGCCGTGCCGTGGCTGGCGCTGATCGCGCTGGCGGTGCTGGTGGCGACGGCGTACTACCTCAAGCACTTCGGCAGCGGCCGCGAGCTGTACGCCCTGGGCTCCAACCCGGAGGCCGCCAGGCTCGCGGGTATCCCCGTGCGCAAGCGGATCCTGGCCGCGTACACCTTCTGCGGCGGCCTCGCGGGCCTCGCGGGCGCCATGTATCTGGCCCGGTTCGGCAACGTCGACTCCGGAACCGGCACCGGCTACGAACTCACCGTCGTCAGCGCGGTGGTGGTCGGCGGTGTCGTCTTCACCGGAGGCTCCGGCAGTGTCTACGGGGCCGCGCTGGGCGCCCTGCTGCTGACCTCCGTCAACAGCGTGCTGCCCGCCCTCGGCGTCAGCTCCGTGTGGGTGCTCGCCATCAACGGCATCCTGCTCATCCTCGCCATCGCGATCGACCGGGTCGTCGCGCTGCGCGTGGCCTCCGCCCTGAAGAAGAGGAACGCCCGCCATGCCTGAGTCTCTGACGCGCGCGGTCCGCTGGGACACGGTCGTCGGCGCGCTCCTGGTCGTCCTGCTGCTGCTGTCGTTCAGTACGGTCGACGGGTTCGGCAACGCCCTGAACCTGTCGTTCCTGATCGGCAACACCCTGCCGATCGCCCTGATCGCGCTGCCCATGACACTGCTGGTCGTCTCCGGTGAGATCGACCTGTCCGTCGCCTCGACGGCCGGCCTCTCGGGCGCCGTGATGGGCAAGCTGTGGAACGACGGCATGGCCATCGAGACGATCATCCCGCTGTGCCTGCTGTTGGGCGTGGTGTGCGGCTTGGTCAACGGGCTCCTGGTCACCCGGCTCGGACTGCCCTCCCTCGCCGTCACCATCGGCACCCTCGCCGCCTACCGGGGCATCGCACAGATCGTGCTCGGCTCCGACGCGGTGACCGACTTCCCCACCCAGTACCTGGACTTCGCGGCCGGACGCATCGGGAACACCTTCGTCCCGCAGGCCCTCTTGCCCTTCCTGGTACTGCTCGCCATCGCGGTGGTCGTCCTGCACGCCACCCCCTTCGGACGCTCCCTGTTCGCGATCGGCGCGAACGAGGAGGCGGCACGGTTCGCCGGCATCCGCGTCAAGCGACACAAGCTGATCCTGTTCACGGTGACGGGGCTGATGGCCTCGCTCACCGGGATCTTCTGGGCCCTGCACTACGCCAGCGCCCGCTACGACAACGCCACCGGTCTCGAACTCTCCGTCGTAGCCGCCGTACTCCTCGGCGGGATCGACTTCGACGGCGGCAAGGGGACGCTCGGCGGTGCGATTGCCGGAGTCTTCCTCCTCGGCGCCCTGCAGAACGTGATGAGCCTGCTCAGTGTTTCCGCGCAGTCGCAGATCGTCGTCACGGGTGTGTTGCTCGTTGTCTCTGTGCTCGGCCCCAGGGTCGCACGGCAGATCGCCCTGGTCAGGGCCGCACGTTCAGCTTGAAAGCTCGTTCGTTGGCTGCGGGCCGGATGTGGCTGGTCGCGCCCGCGCGGCAGCGCCGCAAATTCCATACAGCCCCGCGCCCCTTTGGGGCGAGTCCAGCTCACCCTCGTATCAAAGGACCCCATGCCATGCGCAAGTCACCCCTTCGCCGTGCCTGTGCGGCGCTCGCCGCCGGAACCTCTCTCGCTCTCGCGCTGACCGCCTGTGGCGGTACCACCAAGAACAACTCCAAGAGCGACGACGCGGCGGCCACCTCGACCGCCAAGGCCGACCCCGACGCCGCCCTCAAGAAGGGCCTGACCGTCGGCTTCCTGCCCAAGCAGGTCAACAACCCGTACTTCACCTCCGCCGACAAGGGCGGCGAGAAGGCCCTCACCGAACTGGGCGGCAAGTACAAGGAGGTCGGCCCCTCCAGCGCCACCGACACCGCCGGCCAGGTCTCCTACGTCAACACCCTCACCCAGCAGCAGGTCAACGCGATGGCCGTCTCCGCGCAGGACCCGGGCGCCCTGTGCACCGCGCTCAAGCAGGCCATGAAGAACAACATCAAGGTCGTCACCTACGACTCCGACACCAAGCCGGACTGCCGCAACGCCTTCGTCTCGCAGGCCTCCGCCGAGGACCTGGGCCGCACCGAGGTGCAGCTGCTCGCCCAGCAGATCGGCTACAAGGGCGAGATCGCGATCCTGTCCGCCGCCCAGACGGCCACGAACCAGAACACCTGGATCGGGTTCATGAAGCAAGAGCTTCAGGACCCGAAGTACAAGAACATCAAGCTGGTCAAGGTCGCCTACGGCAACGACGACGCCCAGCAGTCCTTCCAGCAGACCCAGGGCCTGCTCCAGCAGTACCCGAACCTGAAGGGGATCATCTCCCCGACCACGGTGGGCATCAAGGCCGCCGCCCAGTACCTGTCCGGCTCCAAGTACAAGGGCAAGGTCAAGCTGACCGGCCTCGGCACCCCGAACGACATGCGCAAGTACGTCAAGAACGGCACCGTCGAGGGCTTCGAGCTGTGGGACCCGTCCAAGCTGGGCGACCTGGCCGCCCGTACCGCCGTCGCGCTGGCCTCCGGTCAGATCACCGGCAAGGAGGGCGAGACCTTCAAGGCCGGCTCCACGACCTACACCATCGGCAAGGACGGCGTGATCACCCTCGGCAAGCCGACCGTGTTCAACGCCAAGAACATCGACCAGTTCAACTTCTGAGTCCCTCCACCCCTGCGGGAGCTGGTACTTCATGCAGCGCGTCTGCTTCCTCCTCAAGGTCCGCGAGGACCGGCTCGCCGAGTACCACGAACGCCATGCCGCCGTGTGGCCGGAGATGCTCGAAGCGCTCTCGGCCACCGGCTGGCACAACTACTCCCTCTTCGTGCGCGACGACGGCCTGCTCGTCGGCTACCTCGAGACCGAGGACTTCGAGGCCGCGATCGCCGGGATGGAGGCCACCGAGGTCAACGCCCGCTGGCAGGCCGAGATGGCGCCGTTCTTCGAGTCGCTGGACGGCGCCCGGCCCGACGAGGCCATGAAACCGCTCACCGAGGTCTTCCACCTCGCCTGACATCTCCCCGGCACACCTCCCCTCCCGCTCTCGTACGACCATGGAGTCCTCTGAGATGAGACGACGCAACCTGCTGGCCGGCGCCATACTCAGCGCCGCGGCAGCCCCCGTGCTCGGTGCCGGAACCGCCCGTGCCGCCGACCCGGGTCCCTCCGTCACCAAGAAGGGCGCCACCCAACTCGACGCGCGCGCCGTCTTCTTCGTCTCCTACGACGGCCTGGTCAACAACAACTCCTTCCAGAAGAACGGCCTGTTCACCTACAAGGGCCACCAGTACGCGGCCTGGTACACCTCCACCGGCAACGCTGTGATCGGCCGTCGCGTGCTCGGCGGGAGCAGCTGGTCGACCGTGACGCTCTCGCACGTCCTCAAGGCCAGCGACTCCCACAACGTCATCTCCATGGGCGTCTCCAAGGTCGACGGCCGCCTGCACCTCACCATGGACTCCCACAGCGACGGCTACTTCTACGGGAAGTCCATCGCCGGACTCCTCGACAACCCGGCGACCACGGCCTGGACCCCGTCCGTCCTCGGCGCGGTGCAGACCTCGCTCGACGGCCTCGCACTCACCTCCCAGTTCACCTACCCGCAGTTCATCTCGACCCCGGAGGGCAAGCTCCAGCTCAGCTACCGGGTCGGAATCTCCGGCAACGGCCGCAACGCCCTTGCCGAGTACGACGGTTCGACGTGGACTGCGCTGGGGGAGTGGTCCAGCTCCACGGGCACGTACACCAGCTCGCACGGCTCCTCGACGGCCCGCAACATGTATCTGCACGGCATCGACTACGACGCGGGCGGCCGCCTGCACTCCTTCTTCACCTGGCGCGAGCAGAACGCCGCGGTGATGTGCAACAGCGGCGGCATCACCAACCACGACACCGGCTACGTCTACTCCACCGACCGTGGACGCACCTGGCGCAACGACGCCGGCACCGTCGTAGGCAGCACCGGCAGCTCCGACACGGTGGCCGTCACCGACGGTGGACTGGTCGTCGACTCGCTCAACCCCGACCACTCGCTGATGAACCAGGAGAGCCAGTTCACCGACTCCTCCGGCCTCCCGCACGCGATCATCAGCTACGTCCCCGGCCGCTTCGGCCAGTGCACCACCGACTACGTCGCCGACCGCACCGCGAGCGGCCGCGCCTTCCACCTCCGCAAGAACTCCTCCGGCACCTGGCAGAAGACCGAGATCCCGGTCGCGCTGGGCTCCAGCCAGCGCACCAAGCTGATCCTGGACAAGTACGACAACGCCTACGCGATCTTCCCCTTCGGCCGGATCGCCGCCGCCTCGAAGGCCTCCGGATACACCGACTGGACCCTGCTGTACGACGGCAGCGAACTGAACGCCTTCGGCGAGGTCGTGATCGACGAGCCGAGGGTCGGGGCGGACAACGTCCTGTCGTTCATGTACCAGGAGAAGTCGAGCGGTACGACGCCCTCGGCACTCCACGTCGTCGACTTCGCACTGCCCTCGTGACCGGGCCTGATGCGTCGGATGATGACGGTAATGTGAAGGCATTCCGGCCGAATCGCGTCCCCCTGGAGGTCCCTGCCCGATGAGCCAGTCGGTGGGTATCAAGGACGTCGCCCGCGCCGCCGGAGTCTCCGTCGGCACGGTGTCGAACGTGATCAACCGTCCTGACACGGTCGCCACGGAGACCCGGGCCCGCGTACTCTCCGCGATCGACCGGCTCGGCTACGTCCGCAGCGAGTCCGCGCGCCAGCTGCGCGCGGGCCGCAGCCGGATCATGGGGCTGCTCGTCCTGGACATGGGCAACCCGTTCTTCGTGGACGTCGCGCGCGGCGCCGAGCGTGCCGCGCGCGACGCCGGGCTCGGCGTCATGGTCTGCAACAGCGCCCAGAGCGCCGGTGAGGAGGCCGAGTACCTCTCCCTCTTCGCCGAGCAGCGGGTACGCGGCGTGCTGCTCACGCCCGCCGACGCGACCGGCCGCAACATCGAGACCTTCCGGCGGCACAACATCCCCTTCGTGCTCGTCGACCGGGTCGCCGAGGGCACCACCGAGTGCTCCGTCTCCGTCGACGACGTGGCGGGGGGCGCCCTGGCCGTGCGCCACCTGGTCGACGCCGGACATCGCACCATCGCCTATGTCAGCGGTCCGCCCGGCCTCAACCAGGTCCGCGACCGCCGTACGGGCGCCCTGAACGCCCTTGCCGAGGCCGGCCTCGGACCGGACTGCCTGCGGGAACTGCCCACCGAGCGGCTCGACGTGGCGGCCGGCCGGGACGCCGGCGCCCGCCTGCTCGGCCTCGCCGACCGTCCCACCGCCGTCTTCTGCGCCAACGACCTCCTCGCCCTCGGCGTCCTGCAGGCCATGTACGCGGCCGGCATAACGGTCCCCGACGACCTCGCCATCGTCGGGTACGACGACATCGAGTTCGCCGCCGCCGCGGCCGTCCCGCTCACCTCGGTGCGCCAGCCCGCCGTCACCATGGGCGCCCTGGCCGCCGAGCTGCTGCTGGAGGAGACGGAGGCGGAGACCGGGACGAAGCGGCACGAGCACCGGCGTGTCGTACTCCAGCCGGAGCTCGTCGTACGACGCTCCAGCCTGTCCGCCCGCTGATCGCCCGGTCAGTAGGTTTTCATGATCCCAGGGGTCCGCCGCCGCACGACCTGTGGTGAAGTGGGACGCGGCCCGAAACCCGTCCGTCCCTGGAGACCTGTTGACCGCCACCTACCGCCAGCCCGGCGTCGTCCTCACCGACCGCCACTTCACCGTGCCCCTCGACCACGACGACCCGGCGGGGGAGACGATCGACCTCTACGCCCGAGAGGTCGTCGCCGGCGACAAGGCCGAGCAGAACCTGCCCTGGCTCGTGTACCTGCAAGGCGGCCCCGGCTTCGGCGCGAACCGCTTCGTGGGCCGGCAGTCCTGGCTGGGCCGCGCCCTCAAGGAGTACCGCGTCCTCCTCCTCGACCAGCGCGGCACCGGGCACTCCACCCCCGCCAACCGCCAGACCCTCCCGCTGCGCGGCGGCCCCGCCGAACAAGCCGACTACCTGGCGCACTTCCGGGCCGACGCGATCGTCCGCGACTGCGAGGCCATCCGCCCCCGGATCACCGGCGGCGCCCGCTGGACGGTCCTCGGCCAGAGCTTCGGCGGCTTCTGCACCGTGAACTACCTCTCCAGCGCCCCCGAAGGCCTCACCGCCGCCGTGATCACCGGCGGCCTGCCCTCCCTCGACGCGCACGCCGACGACGTCTACCGCGCCGCCTACCCCCGCATCGAACGCAAGGTCACCGCCCACTACGCCCGCTACCCGCAGGACGTCGAGCGCGCCCGCCGCATCGCCGACCACCTCCTCAGCCACGAGGTCACGCTCCCCAACGGCTACCGCCTCACCGCCGAGGCCTTCCAGTCCCTCGGCATCGTCCTCGGCGGCAGCGAGGGCAGCCACCGCCTGCACTACCTCCTGGAACACGCCTTCGTCCGCACCCCGCACGGCCCGGCTCTCTCCGACGCCTTCCAGGAGGAGGTCCAGGGCCTCCTGTCGTATGCGAGCCACCCCCTCTACGCTCTCGTCCACGAGGCGATCTACGGCCAGGACGAGCGCCCCACCGCCTGGTCCGCCGAACGCGTCCGCGCCGAGTTCCCGCAGTTCGACGCCGCGAAGGCCCTCGCGGGCGACAGCCCGCTCCTGTTCACCGGCGAGTCCATCCACCCCTGGATGTTCGACTGCGACCCGGCGCTGCGCCCCCTGCGCGAGACCGCCGAGCTGCTCGCCGCCCGCACCGACTGGCCACCCCTCTACGACCCCGCCCGCCTCGCCGCCAACGAGGTCCCGGTCGCGGCGGCGATCTACCACGACGACATGTACGTCGACACCGCTCACGCTCTGGAGACGGCGCGCACCATCCGCGGCCTGCGGACCTGGGTGACCGACGAGTTCGAGCACGACGGCGTACGGGCCGGAGGGCCCCGGGTGCTGGACCGGCTGCTGGCACTGACGCGTGACGAGGCATGAATTTCACCGGGAGTGATGTCGGCGTCACGCACTAGTCTTCGACCATGACCGAGCCGAAGATCACCGAGTTGCAGCCCATGCCCGCCGACTGGCACCGCGCCCTCGCGGTCGTCGCGCACCCGGACGACCTCGAGTACGGGTGCTCGGCGGCCGTCGCCGCCTGGACCGACGAGGGCCGCGAGGTCGTCTACGTACTGGCCACACGCGGTGAGGCCGGCATCGACACCCTGGAGCCCGCGCTGTGCGGTCCGCTGCGCGAGCGGGAGCAGCGGGCGAGCGCGGCCGTGGTGGGCGTGACGCAGGTGGAGTTCCTCGACCACAAGGACGGCGTGATCGAGTACGGCACCGCCCTGCGCCGCGACATCGCCGCCGCGATCCGCCGGCACCGGCCCGAGCTGGTGATCACCCTCAACCACCGCGACACCTGGGGCGGTATCGCCTGGAACACCCCGGACCACGTCGCCGTCGGCCGCGCCGTGCTCGACGCGGCGGGCGACGCCGGCAACCGCTGGATCTTCCCCGAGCTCGTAGAGCAGGGCCTGGAGCCCTGGAACGGCGTCCGCTGGGTCGCCGTCGCAGGCTCCGCCTCGCCCACGCACGCGGCGGACGCCTCGGCCGGAATGGAGCGCGCCGTGCACTCGCTGCTCGAACACCGCAGCTACATCGAGGCGTTGACCGACGAGGACCCGGAGACGTATGCCCGGGCCTTCCTGACCGGCAATGCCGAAGCCGCGGGGGAGAGGTTCGGGGGCAAGCCGACGGTGGCCTTCGAACTGTTCTCCCGTTGACTTGCTCCTCGGGCTGAGGCCCGAGGGTTCTGGCCTTCTCGACTGGAGGCTGTGCCGCTACGCGGCACGATTTGTGCTGCGGGCCGACTCCGGTGCGCTGGTCGGGGGGCGCCGCCGCGTCCAAGACGGTGCTCGGCGCGAAGCCGGTGGCCGAACAGGCGCTGCTGTTCCGGCAGTTCGCGCAGTTCGCGCGGGTGGTGCTGGTCAACGGGGAGATCGGTGTCGTCAACGCGCCCGAGGGACGGCCGCTGTCGGTCATGGGCGTCACCGTCTCCGAGGGCCGGATCGTGGCCCTGCACATCCTGGCCGACCCGCGGCGGCTCGCCCGCCTGGACCTCGGCGCGTTCGACTGAGGGTCAGGCGGCCACGGCCAGCGGGCGGAGGGTGCGGTGCGGGTCCACGACCCGCCCGTCCGGCAGCAGTTCACCGGTGTCGTCGAACACGATCGTCCCGTTGCACAGCAGGCTCCAGCCCTGTTCGGGATGGGCCGACACGATCACGGCGCTGTGGTGGTCCGGGCTGTCTGCGGTGGGGCACGGTGGCCGGTGACTGCACATGGTCTCTCTCCTCGATCCGTCTGGCTCCCGCCTGAAATGGGCTCGTATCTGTGATAGCCGAGCTTGTTTTCGGTTGAATGAGGAGACCCCCACAGCGCCGGAAACTCATCGGTGAGGTTCGGTTTCCCGCAGGTCGTTTTCGGCGGGATCCGCAGCGGAGTGTCTGTCACACCCGCGTGGGAGCGTGGGACATGGACAAGCGGTGCGCGTCGAGCCGAAGGGGGCGGCGTCATGGCCGACGTCGATTCGCAGTTCCTGCGTGGCCTGTTCGACGAGGAGGGCAGTCTGCACACCGCGGGCCGCACAGCGCTGTACCGGCTGTACGGCCTGGAGGGCCTGCTGTACGTCGGCATCTCCGTCTCCCCGCTCACCCGCGTGCGCACCCACCTGCGGGAGCAGCCATGGGCTTCGGAGATCGTCGGAATACGGATCGAGTACCCGGACGACGCGGAGGCGGCCGAACGCGAGGCCGTCTGGACCGAACGCCCCAAGTACAACGTCATCTTCAACGGCGAGACCCCGCCGGCCCCGCCCGACCGGGCAGCGCGCCTCAGGGCCGAACTCGCCCTTGAGCGACGCCGGTTGGCACAGCTCGAGTCCACCGTGCCCGAGTCGTCGGCTCATCTACGGCTCATAGCCCGCGGAATCGAGGCGAAGCAGGCGAAGATCGCGAGGCTGGTCCAGAACATCGAGCAGGCCATGAACACCGAAGCCGCACGTCACCCTGTCCCGAACCGGACCAAGCGTGCGAGGCCATGACCGCCGCTCACCGAAGCCGTGTTCCTCAAGGCCATGCCCGGCTGACGGCCGCGGTCGTCATCCGGTCGGGCCCAGATCCGCGGCGAACCAGTGCTCCGGCCGCATACGCACCACGACGTGATCGGCGAGCTCGGCCTCCGCAAAGGCGACGAACTCGTCGAGCGCCGCTCCCGACAGGTACCGTCCGGCCATCTCGCGGTGGAGTTCGCCGCTGCCCTCGGTCACTTCGGCGACCGGTCCCTCGACCGAGACGTACCGGGTCGTCGGCTCGGTGCGCTGGACCATCAGACTGAAGTGGCCCGCCGCTTTGATCAGGGTCATCTTGCGGGAGTCCGCGCCGGTGAGGATCCACGGCAGACCGCCGCGCTCGTAGGCGTACCAGATCGGCACCACCAGCGGCCCCCGGTGGTCACCGGCGGCAACGCCCAGCGCGGCCACATGCGGCTCAGCAAGGAAACCTTCCCGTTCTTCGCGTGAAAGCGCCATACGACGACTGTACGTACGGCTGCCGACAGCGCCCGTCCGCACCCCGTTAGGCTTGGCGTCATGCCAGATCAGACAGCCGACCGGGCCGAGCTGCGCGGCGACTGCGAGCGTTGCTTCGGTCTCTGCTGTGTCGCCCTGCCCTTCGCCGCCTCCGCGGACTTCGCGATGGACAAGCAGGCCGGCACGCCCTGCCCGAACCTGCGGGAGGACCACCGCTGCGGCATCCACGCCCGGCTGCGGCAGCAGGGCTTCAGCGGCTGCACGGTCTACGACTGCTTCGGCGCGGGTCAGAAGGTCTCGCAGGTCACCTTCGGCGGACAGGACTGGCGTACGGGCCCGCGGGCGGACGCCCGGCGCATGTTCGACGTGTTCCCGGTCGTACGGCAGCTGCACGAGCTGCTCTGGTACCTCACCGAGGCCCTGGCCCTGCCCCCGGCCCGCCCCGTCCACGCCGATCTGCGCCGCGCCCTGGAGAAGACCGAGGAGCTCACCCGCCAAACCCCCGAGCAGCTGGCCGCGTTGGACGTGGGCGCGCACCGGCAGGACGTCAACGTGCTTCTGCTGAAGACCAGCGAGCTGGTACGGGCCGGTGCCGGCGCCCGCGGCCGCAAGAAGGACCGCCGCGGCGCCGACCTGATGGGCGCCCGCCTCAAGGGCGCCGACCTGCGCGGCGCGAATCTCCGGGGCGCCTACCTGATAGCCGCGGACCTGACCGGAGCCGACCTGCGCGGCGCGGACATGATCGGCGCCGACCTGCGCGACGCCGATCTCACCGACGCCGACCTGACCGGCGCCTTCTTCCTCACCCAGCCCCAGCTCAACGCCGCCCGCGGCAGCGAGGGCACCCGGCTGCCCGCCTCAGTCACCCGCCCCGTGCACTGGACAGCGCAGCTCTGACGGCGCCTCACCCGGGGCGCCTTCGGAGGAGACCCCGGCGGTGACGGCGCGCCGCTCCAGGTGCAGCCGCAGCCCCTCCGGCATCAGGGTGAGCCGCTCGGTCACCCGCAGCCGGTAGCCGGGGTCGGGCCGCAGGTCGTAGCGGCGCAGCAGCAGACCGAGCACCAGGGTGGCCTCGTGCAGCGCGAACTGCCGCCCGATGCACGCCCGCGCTCCCGTCCCGAACGGCTTGAAGGTGTGCGGGGCCCGGGACCGTACGGCCTTCGGGTCGAAGCGGTCCGGGTCGAACCGCTCCGCGTCGCCGCCCCACACCTCCGGGTCGCGGTGCAGCATCGCGGTGAGGACCAGCGCCCAGGCGCCCCGCCGCATCGGATGGTCCCCGGCCAGCAGCGTGTCCTCGCGGGCCTCCCGGGCGAAGGCCGGCGCCGTCGGCCACAGCCGCAGCGCCTCGTCCAGCACCCGTCGCACATACCGCAGCTTGGCCACCTGGTCGTAGCCGGGCACCGCTGTGTCGCCCCAGACGGCGTCCACCTCGGCCCTGGCGCGGGCCGCGATCTCGGGGTGCCGGGAGAGGTAGTGCAGGGCGAAGGAGAGCGCGCCCGAGGTCGTCTCGTGGCCGGCCACCAGGAAGGTGATGACCTGGCGGCGCACGTTCTCGGCGGACAGCCGCTCCCCGGTCCCGGGGTGGGCCGTCTCCAGCATCCGGTCCAGCAGATCCCCGTCCCCGCCCTTGCCCGACGCGCGGCGGGCCCGGACCAGGTCGTCGACCGTGCGGTTGAGATACGCGATGTCGGCCTCGTTGCGGCGCGAGGCGCTTCGCAGCAGGAAGGGCGCCAGCGGCGAGGGGACCGTGTTCAGGCGCTGGGCGTAGGTCAGTGTGCCCACCATCGCGGTCACGAAGGGATGCAGCCGGGGCCGCTCGAAGGAACCGAAGTCGTGCCCGAATCCGGTGCGCGCGATGGTCTCCAGCGTCAGTTTGGTCATGTCGCCGGGCACGTCCACCGCCCGGCCCGCCGCCAGCTCGCGGTCCCAGTGGTCGGTCAGCCGCTCGGCCACCGCCAGCATCATCGGGTGGTAGCCCTCCATGGCCTCCCGGCTGAAACCGGGGGCGAGGACGTCGTGCGCCAGCTGCCAGTTCGGCTCGTGGTTGTACGCCGTGAACAGCGCGTCCCCCACGACCGGGCGCAGATTGGCGACCCCGAGGCCGACGTGCTTGGCGAAGCGCGACTCGTCCGCCATGTCGGCGGCCTGCTGGGCACCCCAGACGAACACGAACTCCTTGCCGAACGCCTTGCGCCGGAAGATCGGCCCGAGCTGCCGTGCGTAGCGCATGGAGTCCTGGACGGGGGCGCGCCGGTCGGCGCCGAGCACATCGCCGAGCAGGGGGAGCCGGTGCGGGGGATGCGGAATGCGGTGCAGCTCGGGCCAGCCCTGTTCGGCGCCCCGGAACCCCTTGGGAAGCGTCGCCTGTGTCGCCGGTCCGGCCCCCGACGTCGTCTCCGCCATGACGCGTTCTCCCTTGAATCAGCGGCAGGTTGAGCTGGCGTACAACTGTTTTGCGCCTCTGTTGTACGTGGATTCAATAGCGGCTCCAGTCTGGTCCCGCTGTTGAACCGGCGTCAAGTAAAGTGCGGGCATGGCCGCGAACCAGGGTGAGCGCACGCGCCGCCGGCTCAGCACCGAGGAGCGCCGGGAGCAGCTGCTTGCGGTGGGGGCGCGGCTGTTCTCGGAGAGTCCGTACGACGAGGTGTGGATCGAGCAGGTCGCCGAGATCGCCGGTGTCTCGCGCGGGCTGCTGTACCACTACTTCCCGACCAAGCGGGACTTCTTCGCCGCGGTCGTCGAGCGGCAGAGCGAGCGGATGCTGCGGATGACGGCGGCCGTGCCGGGTGTCCCGGCGCGCGAGCAGCTCGATGCCGGTCTCGACACGTTCCTGGAGTACGTCCACGCCCACGCGCACGGCTTCCGCGCCTTCCATCGTGCGGATGCGGCGGGGGACCAGGCCATCCGCCGGGTCTATCAGCGGGCGCTGGCCGCGCAGGAGCGGCAGATCCTGGCGACGCTCGCCGCCGACCCGGAACTCGGCCCGGTCGCACAGCAGCGCCCCGACCTCAAGCTGGCGGTCCGCGGCTGGCTGGCCTTCACCACGGCCGTCTGTCTGGAGTGGCTGCGGGGGTCGGATCTGACCCGGGTGCAGGTGCGCGACCTGTGCGCCCGGGCGCTGCTGGGTGTCATCGCCCCCTGAGGCGCACTCGCTGTGGTCGCCCCATGGTTGGCGTACACCCCGATCTTCGATAGGTTAGGCAAGGCTTACCTAAGGAGGTTTGGGATGGGTGACAGCCCCAACTGGACGGCCGCGCCTGCCGCGGCCGAACGGGCCCGATCGGTACTCGCCGCCGCCTGGTCCTGCGCGGTGACCGCGGACGGCGGTCGCGAGGAGTTCGTCGGCGCGCACAGCGTGGACGAGGACGGCCGGGTGCTGCTGCGCGTGCCCGAGGACAGCGCCCTGCTCGCGGCCGCGATCTGCGCACCCCGCGGCGAACCCCATGCGGTGCTGGAGTTCGCCGACGTCGCACCCGTCCCGGTACGCCACCGCATCCGGGCCCGGCTCTGGCTCGCCGGGTACTTCCTCCCCGAGGACGGCCACCTGGCGCTCCGGCCCACCCGGATCGTGCTGCGGCAGTCGTCCGGCGCCGTGGCCGTCGACCTCGACGAGTTCGCCGCCGCCGCACCCGACCCGCTCGCCCTGGCCGAGGCGCACCTGCTCACCCACCTCGCCGACTGCCACCCCGACGCCGTCGAGCGGCTCACCCGGCTCGTCGACCACGCGAGTCTTCACGGCGCCGTCCGCGTCCAGCCCGTCGCCGTCGACCGGCACGGACTGACGCTGCGCATCGAACGCAACCGCGCCCACGGCGACGTACGACTGCCCTTCCACGCGCCCGCCGACGACGTCGGACAGCTCACCGAACGCATGCACGTCCTGCTCGCGCAGGCCAGTGCCGCCTCCTGCCCGCGCGCCCTACAGCGGCAGCGCGCAGACGGCGACGGGTGAGGCGAACGGCTCGCCCGCCAGCCGCAGGTCACCGGTTTTGCCGTCCACGTGGAAGACGCTGACCGTGCCCGACTTCTGGTTCGCCGCGAACAGCAGGCGCCCGTCCGGCGAGAAGGCGATCTGGCGCGGGAAGTCACCCGACACCGGCACCGTGCCGAGCAGCCGCAGCCGGGCACCGTCGGCCTCGACCGCGTAGCGCGCGAGGCTGTTGTCGCCGCGGTTGGCGAGATAGGCGTAGGAGCCGTTCGCGGTCACCAGGATCTGTGCCGGGTAGTTGGTGCCGGGGCCGGAGCCCGTGGACTGCGGGTCGCCGATCGTCAGACGCCCGGTGGCGGCCTCGTACGCGCAGACCGCGACCGTGTTGTCGACCTCGTTGGCCAGATACGCGTACCGCCCGCCGGGGTGGAAGGTGAGGTGGCGAGGTCCGGCGCCCGGCCGGGTGTGTGCCTGCGCGACCTCGGTGAGGGTGCCCCGGCGCTCGTCCAGGCGGTAGGTGTACACGGTGTCCGTGCCCAGGTCGACGGCGAGCACATGACCACCGTCGGGGCTGGTGATGAACTGGTGCGCGTGTGGGCCCTGTTGGCCCGGTCCGGGGGCCGGAGTCGAGTGCGTGACCACGTCCGTGCGCTCGCCCGGCGCGCCCGACTTGTCGATCGGGTGCACGGCCACACTGCCCGAGGTGTAGTTGGCGCTCAGCAGCCAGCGGCCGCCCGGGTGCACGGAGAGATGGCAGGGTCCCGCCCCGCCGGTGCTGCGCGAGCCCAGGATCCTGCGGTCGGCCAGGCGCACGGCGGTCACCGCGCCGTCGTCGTTCTCGTTCACCGTGTACAGCGTGCGGCGGTCCGGGTGGAGCGCGAGATACGACGGGTTGACGATGCCCCTCAGGGTTCCCGTGCCGGTGACGTGGCCGGAGGCGGGGTCGTATGTGGCGAGGC
Source organism: Streptomyces sp. NPDC001137 (assembly GCF_040298885.1). Taxonomy (NCBI): domain Bacteria; kingdom Bacillati; phylum Actinomycetota; class Actinomycetes; order Kitasatosporales; family Streptomycetaceae; genus Streptomyces; species Streptomyces sp. NPDC001137. The sequence goes on along the minus strand of NZ_JBEPBA010000018.1, from coordinate 182,865 downwards.
CGACGCCCGTGCCGCCGCCTTCGACCGTGGTGTAGGTGCCGAGGTAGAGCGGCTGAGGGCCGGAGGGCTTCCTGGCCGGGCGCGGCGAGGCGGGCTCGGCGGAGGGCCGCTCGGCAGGGGGCGCCGCCCGGTCGGGGGCCGTTGGGGTGCGGGCGGTCGTGTCCTTGGGCGGTGCGGGTGCCGGAAGGGCCGTCACCGCGGCCGCTCCGGCGAGCACTCCGACGAGGCGGCGCCTGCTCCAGCCGCCGCCCGCCGCTCCCGTCCCGCTGTCCATGTCCACACCTCAGGTGGTCGCTCGCCTCGTTCGTGACAAGCCACCATGACCCGTGCCGGCCGCTGTCCGCAAGAACGGCAACGGGCGTTGCGCGAGGTGCAATGACCGCGGCTCTACCAGTCGCCGTCCTCCACCGGCTTGCCCTGCGCGTCCTTCAGCGGCTTGACCTGCTGCGGCGAGGGATCCTGCCAGGGTTCGTGGTCGTCGCCGAGCCAGTCGCCGACCGGTTTCACGCCCTCCAGCGCGTCCGTGGGCGCGAGATCCTCCGCGTCCTGGTCGTAGTAGTCGTACCAGGGCAGCCCGGCCCGGGTGTACTCCGCACGGTTCACGGGCGACGGCGGGGGAGCCTCACCGGTGATGCGGCGCCACTCCGGAGGTGTCACCAGGTGCACGAACACCCGCCCGGCGGGCTCCTCGGCCCAGTCCCCGAGCGGCCGGTCGTCCCGGTAGACCTCCTGCCGCATCGAACCGCCGACACCGAGCCCCATGGCCGCGGCGGGACGCGCCGGGCCCGCCGGAGCCGCCGCCGGCACCGGCCCGCCCGCCGCCATGGGCAACGCCGCCCCGTACCCCCCGGCCGACATGCTCGTGCGCCGCAGCTCCGAGCGGCGCCGCTCCTCCTCGCGCCACTCTGCCAGCTTCGCCTCGCGCAGCGGGAAGGACTGCAACTGCACACCGCCCCAGGTCTCCTCGCCCGTGACCTGGCCCTCGACGGTCGCCCCCAGGCCCAGCGGAACCGCCACGAACTGGCGGACCGTGCCCTTGCCGGAGTTGATGCCGTCCAGCCAGGGCTGGCGGGGCAGCACGAGGTAGTTCTGCGGTTTCCAGGACAGCCGGTCGCTCCACGGCTTCCCCGAGACCGCGCACACCTTGCCGACCCCGACCTGCAGGGCGGCCGGCTCCACGGTCCCCCCGAAGCTCAGCCACATCGCCTCCCGCAGATACACCGGCAGCATCACACCGCCCCGCGCACGCCACCGCTCGGGCACCGTGTCCGGGAAGTCCGCCACCCGGCGCACCGGGAACTCGCCGAGGCCCGGCGGCAGCGGATGCGTACCCGTCTCGGGCAGCCGCAGGGTGCGCACGAACCGCACCGCCACACCGCCCGGCAACCGCAACTTGTTCCCGTCGATCCGCACGCTCGTGTCCGTCATCCGCCCGCCCCCTTGTTCACGGCCCCGGAAACGTACGCAGCTCCGGTGACTCCGTCACCTGGGACGACGCTCGGCGCCCTCAGGGTTCCTGCGCAGCACCTCCGGAACCCGCAGCCGCTCGGAATCACGCAGGCTCTCCCGCAGCCTGGTCAGGCGCGGCATCCGCTCGCGCTGTTCGCGCGAGTTGCGGTCCAGCTCCTCGAAGAGGCGGCGCGAGCGGTGCTCGGTGTCCATCTCGTCGAGGATGCGGTTGACCTCGGTCAGCACGGCGCCGTACAGCTGCCAGCTGCGGGCGTCGCGCTGGACCTCCTCAAGCAGCAGCTGGGCCAGCTTGTCGCGGGTGGCCGCGGCCTGCCGCAGCTCCGCGGCGAGCCGGGACTCCGCCGACTCGGCGCTCTCGCTGACGTGGCTGGTGACCAGCACCGCGAAACTGACCACGGCGTCGGCGATCTCTGACAGGAGCCCCTCCACGGCGGCCCCCGTCTCGGGCGCGAACAGCGGCTCGGGATCGCGTTCCTTGGCGAGGTCGGTGAGGGTGCGCGCCAGCACCCGCAGCACCACCGTGCAGATCTCCAGCGTGTCGAGGCCCGTGCGCAGCACCACCCGGTGCAGCAGGCCCTCCCGCACGCGGGGATTGAGCCGCAGACTGTCCTCGGCCTGCCTGAGGGCCGCGTCGACCTCCACGATGTCGTGATCCAGCCGGCGCGCCTCGTACAGCCGCTCCGTCGCCCGCTCAACCGGCGTACGGCCCGCGGCCTCCTCGCCCATGCGCAGCATCAGCTGCCGCACCCGGCGGGCCAGACCCTCGATCGACTCACCGGCCTCGTCCACCCACACGGGTGGCGCGAGCAGCAGATTGCAGCCGAACCCGACGACCGCGCCGATCAGTGTCTCCACCACCCGGGCCCAGGCCGTGTCCCCGTGGGTCGTCACCCCGAGCACCAGCATCGCGCTGATCGCCACCTCGGGCACGTACTCCTCGACCCGCACCAGCCGGCCCACCGCCAGCGAGGCCACGATCAGCAGGGCCAGACTCCACCACGTCAGACCCACCAGAAGACTGAAGGCGATGGCGACGAGGACGCCGGCCACGACGGAGTTCACCCGGCGGATGCCGTTGGTGAGGGTGGCGTACAGGGTGACCTGCACGACCAGCAGCGCGGTCAGCGGAGCGGTGAGCGGCGCGGGCTCGGGGCTGAGACGCAGTGCGACGACATAGGCGATCGTCGCCGCGGCAGCCGACCGCAGGGTCTGCACGACCATCGGGTCCCGGCGGCGCTTCACGTAGCGCACGAGAGACGCCGTCCACTCACGTACCACTCGCATCCTCGGGCCGCGCTCCTTCCTGTCCTTGAAGACCTGTCCTTGAAGACCGTGTCATTGAGGACCGTAACTGTCCGCAAGGCAGCCTAGATTGTTCATGTCGGTCGAAGGGTGACAGGAGGGGAACAATCGTGGAGCACACCCAGGGCATCGAGGTTCTCACGCGGGCGCACGCTTATCTCGCCGAGGTGGTCACCGGAGTGCCGGAGTCGGCGTGGGGAGCGCCGACGCCGTGCAGTGAGTGGACGGTACGGCAGGTCCTCAACCACGCGCGTGTCGACCAGCAGGCCTACGGTCTCGCCATCACCGGAGGCCGCCCGGACTCGGACCCGTTCCACCCCGCCGACGCCCTCGACGGAGATCCGGCGGCGGAGCTCGACAAGGTGCTGCACGCGGTGGCGGACGCCTACGCGGGACTGCCCGCCGACGCCGAACAGGCACCGACTCCGCTGGGCCCCCTGCCCGTGCCGCTCGCCGCGGCGGCGGCCGCCATGGACGCGGCCGTGCATGCCTGGGACATCGCGGTCGCCACGGGCCAGGACCGGCCGCTGACCGTCGAGCTCGCCGAGGGAATCCGGCCGGCGGCGGACCGGCTCGTCGACCATCTGCGGGACGCGTACCAGGTGTTCGCGCCCGCGCGTGAGCCCGCGCCGGGCTACGACAGCGCCGAGGCGCTGCTCGCCTTCCTGGGCCGCGACCCGCACTGGTCGCCCGCGGCGTCCTGACGCGCCCGGCGCGGCGCGCCGAGGGGATGGCCGGCAGACACCGTCCGGTCAGCCGGTTCGCCCCGCCGAGAACTGGCTGACGGCGGAGTCGAAGATCTGCCCGGCCGGTGGATCCACCCGTCGCGAGGCCCGCAGCAGTGCGAGGCCTCGCACGCGCTCGCGGCCCGGCCGCACCGCTCGGGCCACGCCCGGCCCCTGGGCGCGGCGGGCCTCAGGCCCTGATCAAGGCGGGCCTCACGCCCTGATCAGCCTTCACCGGGCGGGAAGACCCCGGCTCCGGGACCGGTAGCCGGCCACCTTCGCGAGGTTGCCGCAGCGGTCCATGGAGCACCAACGGCGGCGCCGGGCCTGGGAGTCGTCCAGGAACAGCAGGGAGCAGTCCGGGTTCTCGCACTCCTTGACCCGCTCCAGCAGGGGGCTGCGCACCAGGAGGACGGCATCGCGAGCGACCGTCGCCAGGGCGGCCCGGGCCGGCTGCCGGGCCGTCCAGCGCGCGGGGCCCAGCTGCGGGGCGAGGTCGGGGCGGGCCGCCGCCTCGTTGATCAGCTCCACGTCGGCCGGTTCCGGTTCCTGCCCGGCCATCGACGTGCGCACGAGGCGGTGGAGAGCCTCACGCAGGACGCGGGCGCCCGCCAGCTCCCGGGCGGTGACCCGCACCGGCTCGCCGTCCGCGGTCAGCTCCGCCTCCGTGAACCACCGGGCCAGCGCGGCCGCATCCGGGAGCCGCTCCAGGGGAACGTGCGCGTGCCGCCGGCCGAGCGTCGCCACGAAGTTCAGGCAGGGACGCCCACCGATGAACGGGAACGCGAGCGCCGGGTCGGCGGGCGGCGCGGAGGTGCCGGTCATACGGGACAGCGTACACCGGTTCATGGGGTGTCGATCGCGGCCGGGATCCCTTGACACCGGTTGAAGAGGTGTTGGATGGTGACACCACTTCAACCGGTGTCAGTCGCGTGGGCGGCTGTGGCAGGAAGCGGGTGCGGTATGCGTGCGGTACGGATCGACGAGTTCGGCGGGCCCGAGGTGCTGGTGCCGGTCGAGGTGCCCGACCCCGTGGCAGGGCCGGGCGAGGTGCTGGTGCGGGTCGCGGCGGCGGGCGTGAACCGCGCCGACGCACTGATCAGGAAAGGCGTGTACCACCGGGCGGGGCGGCCGCCGCTGATCCCGGGTGTGGAGGCGGCGGGCGTCGTAGCGGCGGTGGGGGAGGGGGTGACCGGTCTGGAGGTCGGGCAGCGGGTCATGGCCCTGGACGGGGTGAACGCCCCTGGTTTCTATGCCGAGTTGGCGGCCGTGCCCGCCACTCAGGTCGCCGTCCTGCCGGCCGGGGTGGGCCTGACCGAGGCGGCCGCTCTGCCCGTGGCCTGGCTCTCCGCCTGGTACTGCCTGCGTCACCTCGCCCGGGTCACCAAGGAGGACACGGTGGTCGTCAAGGCGGCCGTGAGCGGGGTGGGCAGCGCTGCCGTGCAGATCGCCGCGGAGGCGGGCGCCCGGGTCATCGCGCTCGCCGGCTCGGCCGATAAGGCGGCCTGGGCAGGGGAGTTCGGCGCCCACGTCACCGTCGACACCTCCGCCCATCCCGACGACGCGGAGGTCGACGAGGTGCTGCGGCTCACCGACGGCCGCGGCGCCGACCTCGTCCTCGACACCGTCGGCGGCGGAGCCTTCGCCCGCAGTCTGCGGCAAGTGGGCCACGGCGGCCGGGTCGTGGCCCTCGCCAACGTCGCCCTGGAGCCGAGCACCGTCGACACCCGCGACTTCTACCCGAAGAACGCCGCCATCCTCGGCTTCCAGCTCACCAACCTCCAGATACACGGCTACGACCCCCGCAACGATCTGCGTGAGCTCGCCGAGAAGGTTGCCTCCGGGGCGTACCGGGTGCCCGTGGAAACCGTCGTACCCCTCGAACAGGCGAGTAGCGCCCACGAGTTGCTGGAGCGGCGCAGCAACCGCGGCAAAATCGTGCTGGCCGTGGCCGACCTCTGAGTGATCTCATGAGGGGGGTCTTGGGCGCCTCCTCGGGGTGCTTCGGGACCGGTTCGAGGAGGGGAACGGGTGGATTTCGCGAATGTCGGCACACCGCGGGCGCGGCAGGCGCTGCGCCATGTCGCCGCCCGCTCGACGGGCCCGGCCCTCGGCCCCGACCTGCGGATCACGCTCAACTTCCACCCCGACCGCCTCACCGGCGGGCTGCCCATCCTCCAGGCGCTGGCCCAGGACGGCGCCTACCACTCGCAGTTCGTCACCGGCACCAGCAACGGCGGGCTCACCGCGCACCCCGGCGGTGACCGCCGGCGCTGGGAGAGCCGGATCTTCGGCGGTGCCTACGACGACGCCGACCCGCACGAGAGACCCGTCTACGGCGCGCTGAACTTCCGGCGGCAAGTGGTGGGCGCCGCCCCGCGGTTCGGCTCCTCGCACTTCCGGCTCAACGCCGACGTCCTCGCCCGCACCACCTTCTGCTACCCCGACAGCGCGGCCGAGCCGGCCGACTTCGGGGTGGCCGCCGGCATGTCGTTGATCGCGCTCGCCGAGGCCGACGAGCAGGACGCCCTCAACGACTACATCGAGGCCCAGGTCCACGGAGGCGTGCTGCTCGCCGGGCACGTGGAGGCGCTCGTCCTGGACGAGAGCTACCGCGGCACATCCGTCGAGGCCGCCGCCCGTCTGCTGCCCTGCCCCGTCGAGTGGCACCCCGGCTACCGGCTGAGCGTGGCGGAGCTGCGGGAACACGCCGACTACCGCGGGGCGCAGTACATGGAACTGGGCGCCCGTATCGCCCAGGACGGCCACGTGGATCCGCGGATCATCGGCGACGCCGCCCGCACCGGCCGCCACGAACTGCAGGACCTGAAGATGATCTGGCACACCCTCGCCCGCTTCGGCGCGCCCGAAGGGGCGGGCACCGCCTATGCGCCCGGCGGCCACACCCCGGGAGTGAGGACGCCGAGCGCATAGGCGCGGGCCACCAGTTCGGTACGGTTCGACGCGCCAGAGCGCGCCGACAGCCGCCGCAGGTGATAGGTGACCCGCACGACAACAGCGACACGCACTACGTGCACCACACCATCATGTGGCGAGCCAGGCCGCCTGATCCGGCCCCAGCAGACCATCGTCCAGTGAGCCGCTCGCCAGCAGGACCGAGGTGTGCTCCGGCAGCCGGTACGGCTCCGCCGAGAGGTTCACCACGCACACGAAGCCGGGCTCGCGGCGCAGGGCGAGGACGCCGGACGGGGCGTCGAGCCAGCTCAGGCTGCCGTCGCCGAGGGCCGGGTGCTCGCGGCGCAGGCGCAGGGCGGCGCGGTACAGCTCCAGCATCGAGCCCTCGACACCGTCCTGCGCGGCAACGCTGTGCTCCGCCCAGCTGTCCGGCTGCGGCAGCCAGGGCCCGGCCGTCGTGCCCTCGGGGCTGAAGCCGTACGGGGCACTGCGTCCCGACCACGGGATCGGCACCCGGCAGCCGTCGCGCCCGCGGTCGGTGTGCCCGGAGCGCTCCCACACCGGGTCCTGGAGGACGGACTCGGGCAGGTCCTCGACCTCCGGCAGCCCGAGCTCCTCGCCCTGGTAGATGTAGGCGCCGCCGGGCAGCGCGAGCATCAGCAGGGCGGCGGCGCGGGCCCGCCGGGTGCCCAGGGCCAGGTCCACGGGCCCCTCGGGCCGGTAGGGCTCGTTGGCCACCCACCGCCGGACCACCTTGCGGCCGTAGCGGCTGGGGTGGCGCATCACGTCGTGGTTGGACAGCACCCAGGTGGCCGGGGCGCCCACCGCGCCGAGCATGGCGAGGGAGTCGTCGATGACGGCGCGCAGGTCCTTGGCGTCCCAACTGGACATCAGGAAGTCGAAGTTGAACGCCGTGTGCAGACCGTCCTGGCGGACGTAGGCGGCGAGCCGCTCCGGGGTGTCCGCCCAGGCCTCGGCGACGAAGGAGCGGTCACCGGGGAACTCGTCGGCCACCCGGCGCCAGGCGCGGTAGATGTCGTGCACCTCGTCCCGGTCCCAGTGCGGGTGGTCGAGGTGTTGCCGCGGCCCGTCGGGTGCCGCTTCCGGGCGTGGCGGCAGGTCGGGCAGCTCGGGATGCTTGATCAGCCCGTGCGCCACGTCGATACGGAAGCCGTCCACGCCCCGGCTGAACCAGAACCGCAGGATCGACTCGAACTCCGCCCGCACGTCCGGGTGCTGCCAGTTGAGGTCCGGCTGCTCGGGGGCGAACAGGTGCAGGTACCACTCCCCGTCGGGCAGCCGGGTCCAGGCCGGGCCGCCGAAGCAGGACACCCAGTCGTTGGGCGGCTCGGCGCCGTCCGCGCCGCGGCCGGCCCGGAAGACGTAGCGCTCCCGTTCCGGGCTGCCGGGCCCGGCAGCCAACGCCGCCTGGAACCAGGCGTGCTGGTCGGAGGTGTGGTTGGGCACGATGTCGGGGATCACGCGGATGCCGTGGCGGTGTGCCTCGTCGATGAGCTGCTCCGCCTCGGCGACCGTGCCGAACAGCGGGTCGATCTGACGGAAGTCGGCGACGTCGTACCCGTGGTCGGCCATCGGCGACTTGTACCAGGGGTTGATCCAGATCGCGTCCACGCCGAGCGACTTCAGATACGGCAGCCGGGAGCGGATGCCCGCGATGTCGCCGACGCCGTCGCCGTTGCCGTCGGCGAAACTGCGGACGTAGACCTGGTAGATGACGGCGTCGCGCCACCAAGGTGCGGTGCGGGTGGACATAGGGGTGCGTACTCCTCGTGCATCAGTGGGGTAAGGGGGCTACTTGGCCGTGCCCGCCGTGAGGCCGGCCACGATCCGGCGCTGGAACAGCAGCACGACCACCACGAGCGGAACCGTGACCAGGACTCCGGCGGCCATCTGGCTGCCGAACGGCGTCTCGAACTGGGTCGCCCCGGCGAACTTGGAGATCGCCACGGGCGCGGTCTGGATGGAGGGCTTGTTGGTCATCGACAGTGCGATGAGGAACTCGTTCCAGGCGGCGATGAAGGTGATGATCGCGGTGGTGAAGATGCCGGGTGCGGCGAGCGGAATGATGACGCGGCGGAAGGCCTGGGCACGGGTGCAGCCGTCGATCATGGCCGCGTGCTCCAGCTCGTCGGGCATCTGCCGGAAGAACGCCGTCAGGTTCCACACCGCGAGCGGCAGCGTGAAGGACAGGCTCGGCACGATCATCGCCTGGTAGGTGTTGATCCAGCCGAAGCCGACGAACATCTTCAGCAGCGGCACCACGATGGACACCACCGGGAACATCGACGTGGCGATGATCAGCGTCAGCACGAACCGTTTGAAGCGGAACTCCAGCCGCGCCATCGCATACGCCGTGAACGTCGCCAGCAGCAGTGCACACACGGTCGTGATGCCCGCCACGACAAGACTGTTGAACAGGGCCCGTGTGAAGTTCTCGGACGGATCGAGCACGGCACGGTAGTTCTCGAACGAGATCCGCGCCGGGAACAGGGAGTTGTCGAAGATGTCCGAGGTGCGGCGCAGGCTGGAGACGAGCATCCAGTAGAAGGGCGCGAGGCAGTAGGCGACGACCGCGGCGACCCCGAGCCACAGCAGTGCTCTGCGCAGGACCGGGTGCGGGGCGGCGGAGTTCATGCGGCCACCTCCTTGTGGCGGCGCGGCACCACGTCGGCGCCCAGCAGCCGTACGAACGCCAGCGCGATGAGGAAGACGTAGACGAAGAGGATCACCGCGTAGGCGGCGGCCGGCCCGAACCGCACGTTCGCGGCCTGGTCCTGGGCGAGCATGGACAGCGTCTCCACGGACGTCTTCTGCGCGCCGATCAGGATGTACGGCAGGTCGAACATGCGCAGCGCGTCGAGCGTGCGGAACAGCACGGCCACCAGCAGTGCCGGCTTGACCAGCGGCAGCGTGATGCTCCAGAACTGGCGCAGCGCGCCCGCCCCGTCCATCCGGGCCGCCTCATAGACCTCCCTGGAGACCACCTGGAGTCCGGCCAGCACCAGCAGCCCGATGAACGGAGCCGTCTTCCACACATCGGCCACGATGACCGCGACCTTGGCGTGGAACCCCTCGGTGGTCCACAGGATCTGCCGGCCGATCAGGGCGTTGGCCACACCCTCGCTGTTGAAGATCCAGCGCCACAGCAGACCTGTGACGGCGGTGGGGATGGCCCACGGCACCAGGATGGACGCGCGGACGACAGCCCGGCCGCGCAGCGCCCGGTGCATGATCAGCGCCATCGCGATGCCGAGCACCGTCTCCAGCGCGACCGTGGTGATGGTCAGGAAGGTCGTGTTCCAGAAGGCGTTCCAGAAGCGGTCGCCCGCCGCCCCGAAGACCGCCGTGTAGTTGTCGGCGCCGACGAACGGGTCGTGGTCGCGCACGAACCCCGTCCTCGGGTCGAGGCCCGGAGTGCCGTAGAAGGAGTCCTTCAGCGCCACGACCGTCGGATACAGCACGACCACGGCCAGGACCAGCAGCGTCGGCGAGACCAGGAGGGCGGCGACCCGGCCCTCGCCGGAGCCGGCCGTGCGACGGCGGGCCGGGAGGGCACGGCCGGTGCTGCTCCCGCGCGGCGGTGCTTCGGACCGCTCGAGGCTCTCGGGCGGGTTGTGGGTGGTCACCATGTCGTGTCTCCTCATTGCCCCGCCGCCTGTTGCCGCAGGTCCTTCTGCAGGTCCTTGAGCGCGCTCGCGCCGCTCTTGGCGCCGGTCAGCGCGGCGAAGGTCTCCCGCTGGACGGCCGCGGTGACATCGCCGTAGCCGAAGACCCGCGGCCGCGGCACCGCATGCAGGATCGACTGCTTCAGGACGGGCAGGTACGGATACTTCTTCACCAGGCGCGGGTCCTGGTACAGGGCCTGGTACGTGGGCGCCGCCGGCGCGTAGGCCAGCGTGAACCGCTGGGTTTCCTGGCTGGTGAAGAACCGGATGAAGTCCAGCGCCGTGGCCTTGTTCCTCGCCGAGGCGGACAGCGCCAGGTTGTGGCCGCCCAGGCTGGAGGCGCCTGGCCCGTTCAGTCCGGGCAGCGGCGCGACGGCGAACCTGCCCGCGACCTTGCTGGAGCCGTCCTTCTTGTTCGCCAGTGGATACATGTACGGCCACTGCCGCTCGAAGACGAGCCTGCCGGACTGGAAGGCGCGGCGGGCGTCCTCCTCCTGGTAGGTGGCGGCCTCCTTGGGGATGGTGCCGTCCCGGAAGGAGCGGACCAGGAAGTCCAGGCCCTTCCTGGCCTGCGGGGTGTCGAGGTGCGGTCGCCCCTGGGCGTCCGTGACGACCCCGCCCGCGGAGTTCACCGCCTCGGCGAAGTTCACCGTCAGGCCCTCGTACTTCTGGAACTGACCCGCGTAACAGGACACGCCCTCGGCCGCGGGCAGCTTGCGCACTTTGGCGCAGTCCGTCTTCATCTCCGCCCAGGTGACCGGCGGTTGAGTGATCCCGGCCTGCTGGAGCAGATCGGTGCGGTAGTACAGCATGCCGCCGTCGGAACTGGCCGGGACGGAGTACAGGCCCCCGCGGTACATGCCGGTCGCGACGATCGGCTTCAGCATCCGGCTCAGCGGGAAGCGGTCCTGGGGCAGCCGGTCCACCCAGCGGTGTGCCGCGAACTCCGAGGTCCACACGACGTCCAGGGACAGCACGGTGAAGGCGTCCGACCTCGTCGCCGCGTTCTGGATCATCTGCTGGCGCTGGGCGTCGGGATCGGTGGGCAGCTGGACGAAGGTGACCTTCTCGCCCGGGTGCCGTTTGTTCCAGCGGTCGAGCACCGCCTGCACGGTCCCGGTGTTGTCGGCACCGGCGACATAGGTGATGGGGCCGCGGCCCGTACCGGACACGGAGCCGCCGCCGGTACCGCACGCGGCAACGGCGGCCAGCCCAGCGCACAGTGCACCGGAGCGCCGCAACGCTCTGGTCTTTCTGCTCTTCAAGGTAACTCCCGGGCAGCGATTGCAGAGAAAAATATGCAGGTCGGACCGCATATAACGGAGATCTGTGCAAGCAGTTGGTTCCTGCTGAGACAACGCTTGCAAGCTAGGAGGAAGCCGGGCGGCACGTCAATGCGTTACGCGCAAGTAATGCCGTGACAGCGCTGTCACGAAGCAGGGCGGCGCGGTGCACGCTTGTGCTAACGTCCGCCCATGCCAGCAGCTCAACGGCACCCCACGATGGCCGATGTCGCCGAACGGGCCGGGGTCTCCGCATCCACCGTCTCCCGCACGCTGCGCGGCCTGTCGAGCGTCTCGCCGGAGGTCCGCGCCCGCGTCGAACAGGCCGCCCGCGAGCTGAACTTCGCGGTCTCCCGGCAGGCCTCAAGCCTGGTGACCGGCAGGACCGGCGTGGTGGCGGTGCTGGTGCCCACCCTCAAGTCGTGGTTCATGGGCTCGGCGCTGTCCAGCCTGGGCCCGCTGCTGCGTGCCGCGGACATGGAGCTGGCCCTCTACGTGATACCGGACCTCGCCGAGCGTGCCTCGTTCTTCGAGCAGCTGCCGGCCCGGCGCAACGCCGACGCCCTGCTGGTGCACTGCTTCGACCTCACCGAGGAGGAAAGTGCACGGCTCGACGACCTCGGAATGCCGGTCATCTACGTCAGCCAGCACGCCGAGGGACGCCCCAGCGTGTACGTCGACGACGCGGCCGGCGCCCTGAGCGGCACCCGGCATCTGCTGAACCTGGGCCACCGCCGCATCGCCTTCGTGCAGAGCCCGGGCGCCACCGGCTTCTCCTTCAGCTCGCACGCGAGGCTGCACGGCTACCGGCAGGCGCTCGCCGAGGCGGGCATTCCCGTGGACGAGTCCCTGGTGGTTGCCGCTCCCGCCGAGGACAAGCGTGCCGTCGCCGAAGCCCTGGGGCAGCTGCTCGGCCTGCGCGAGCCGCCCACCGCGGTCTTCGCCGAACAGGACGAGCTCGCCGCCACCCTGATCTCGACCCTGCGCAGGGCCAGGATCGAGGTCCCGGAGGCGATGTCCGTCCTCGGCTTCGACGACCAGCCGCTGGCCGAGTGGTTCGACCTGACCACGGTGGCCCAGTCGCCCTCCGAGATGGGCCGGGTCGCCGGAGAGCTGGTCCTGCGGCTGATCAACGATCCCGAGACGGACCACGAGCGGCACATCGTCCTGCCGACCCGCCTGATCCCGCGGGGCACCACCGCCCGACCCTCCGCCGGGCCCGCGACGGAGGAGCAGAATCCCTCCTGAGGGCTTCCGCAAGCCCCCAGGAGCGTTCTCGACTACACGATCATGTAGTTCCGTGGCACGGTCGGCCGGATCAGCTCGACCAACCTTGAGCGCAGTACTTCCGTACCGCGAAAGGCAGTTGTCGCGCCATGCCACGAGGGCACTCCTGGAGCGGTACGGCGACCCGGACGCCACCGCCGCGCCCGCCACGGCGTACGAGGTCCGCACTCTCACCGGCGGCCCCCTGGACGCCCTCGCCGAACGGCACGGGCTCCTTCCCATGACCGTCACGGAGGCGCACGACCTCACCGCCCCCGGCCACCCGCGCCGCGAGCGCTTCGTCCGCGTCGTCCTCCCGGACGGCACCGCCTACCGCACCGCCGACCACCTCACCGTGCTGCCGTTAACGCCCCGACCCTCGTCGACCGCGCCGCCACCGCACTGGGCGTCGACCCCGACTCCGTCCTGGACATCCGCGCCATCCGCCCCCGCCGCGACGGTCTCGCGATCGACCGGCCCTTGACGGTACGTCAACTGCTGGCGCACCACGTCGAGTTGCAGGAGCGGCCGTCGCCCGCCCGGCGAGCGACGCTCGCCGCCAACCCCTGCCCGCCCGAGCGCGCGGCCCTGCCAGTCCAGCCGTGCCGGGAGGCCTTTCGGGTGGACCACTCCGCCCCGGTGATCATGATCGCGGCGGGCACGGGCCTCGCCCCTTTCCGCGGAGCCGTCGCCGACCGCAGGGCAGCCCTCGCCGCGGGCACCGAACTCGCCTCCGCCCTCTGCTACTTCGGCTGCGAGGCACCCGACGCGGACTTCCTGCCCGCCGAGGAACCGCGCGCCGCCGACTCCGCCGGGGCGGTGTCCCTCCGCCCGGCCTTCAGCACTGCCGGGACCTTCGTGCAGCACCGCATCGCCGCCGAAGGTGATGAGGTCTGGCAGCTGCTCGGCGCCGGCGCCCGGGTGTACGTCTGCGGCGACGGTTCGAAAATGGCGCCGGGCGTGCGGGACGCGTTCCGTACGCTGTACCGGGACCGCACGCCGGGCGCCGACGAAGCGGCGGCCGAGGAGTGGCTCGACGCACTGATCGCGGACGGCCGTTACGTCGAGGACGTGTACGCGGCCGGCTGACCGAGGGGAGAGGTGGGCGCACGGTGTTGGACTCCTGGGAGCGGGCCCGACACGTCCTTGCGGGCGCACAGATCCCTCCCGACCGGCTGGCCCACCTGCGCCCTCTGACCGGTGGCACCTACAACACGGTCGAGGAACTCCGTCTCACCGACGGCAGCCGCTACGTACTCAAAGTCGCGCCGGACACCCCCGGACTGCGCTACGAGAGCCGGCTCCTCGTCGCCGAGGCGGAGTTCTACCGCGGCGCCGAAACGGCCGGGGTGCCGGCGCCCCGGCTCGTCACCCTCGACGACGACAGCTCCGTACTCCTGATGACGGCAAGTCCCGGCGACCCCTGGGACGGATCCCTCACCGAGGCCGAACGGACTTATCTGCGTGCCGAGTTGGGACGCCAGGTGGCCGCCCTGCACCGTGTCACCGGAACCGCCTTCGGCTACCCCTCGGGTGCGCTGGGTCCCCTCGCCCGCGACTGGCGGACCGCCTTCGGCGGCATGCTGGAGGCGATCCTCGACGACGCCCGCCGCTTCGCGGCCCGGCTGCCCAGGCCCGTCGACGAGATCGCCCGCACCCTGCGCGCCGCGTACGACGCGCTCGACGAGGTCACCGTCCCCGCGCTCGTCCACTTCGACCTGTGGGACGGCAACATCCTCGTGGCACGCTCGGCGGATTCCGTCCGCATCGGCGGGCTCATCGACGGCGAGCGCATGTTCTGGGGCGATCCGCTGGCCGAGTTCGTCTCCCTGGCGCTGCTGGGGGACATCAGGAAGGACGAGGCCTTCCTGTCGGGCTACCGGGAGGGCGGCGGACGCGCCGAGTTCGACCGCCCGGCCCTCCTCCGCCTGGCCTTGTACCGCGCCTACCTCTACCTGATCATGCTGGTGGAGACCGTGCCCCGGGCGATGAGGGAGGGGGACGTCCGGTGGCGGGAGCAGGAGGTCGCGCCGGAGCTCGTGGCCGCCCTGGACGAGATCGAGGAGGCCACCTCTTAGCTCACATCGTGAACTAAGGGTTGGAGGAATGTCGCGCCAAGTCTCTCCGCAGAGGTATGTTGCAGGTCGGACAGGGCGCGAAAGGAACCACATGGCGGGGCGGAACGGGCGCACGGTGCGCGACCTCAGGCGGGCCAACCGCGCGGTCGTGCTGCAGCGGCTCTACTTCGACGGACCCCTCAGCCGCTTCGAGCTCGGCCCGGTCACCGGGCTGAGCTCCGGCTCGGTCAGCAACGTCGTCGCGGACCTGGTCGCCGACGGCCTGGTCGAGGAGGCCGGAAGCGTCGACTCCGACGGCGGCCGCCCCCGCACCCTGCTGCGTGTGGCGCCCGGCGCCGGCCACATGATCGGCGTCGACGTCGGCGAGACCCGGGTGCGCGTTGAGCTGTTCGACCTCACCCTCACCGAACTAGCCCGCACCGAGCGGCCCTTGGAACAGCAGCGCTACGACGTCGAGGTCATCGTCGGCCACATCCGCGACGGGATCGCCGAGGTGCTCGCCGGCGCCGGCCTCGGCCCCGAGCAGCTCCTCGGCGTCGGCATCGGCGTCCCCGGCATCGTCGAGCGCACCCCGGAGCGCGGCGCCGTCGTCCACGGGCAGACCATCGGCTGGGACGCCGTCCCGCTGGAGTCGCTGCTCCGCTCGACCTCCCGACTCCCGGACACGGTCCGCTACTTCATCGACAACGGCGCCAAGACGCTCGGCCAGGCCGAGATGTGGTTCGGCGCCGGACGCGGGGCGCGCAATGCGATCGTCGTCCTCTTTGGCTCCGGTGTCGGCGCGTGCCTCGTGACGCCCGAGGTGGAGCACGGACGGGCGGTCGAGTGGGGGCATCTGACGGTGCGGGTCAGGGGGCGCCGCTGCCGGTGCGGTGCGCTGGGCTGTCTGGAGGCGTATGCGGGGGCGGAGTCCCTGCTGGAGCGGTGGCGCGAGGAAGGTGGGCGACCGCCCGAGGGTGCGGACGAGGAGACCGCTCTGACGGCCATGCTGGCTTCGGCCTACCCGGTCGAGGGGGGCGAGGCCGATCCGGTCGCCCTGGGCGTGCTGGAGGAGACCGCCGAGTATCTCGGTGCCGGGCTGTCCGACCTGATCAACCTGTTCCAGCCCGAGCGGATTCTCATCGGGGGGTGGGCGGGGCTTCAGCTGGGGGCGCGGTTCCTGCCCGCGGTGCGACGGTATGCGGCCTCGTACGCACTGCGGCATCCGGCCGAGAAGGTGAGCATCGATCTCGGGCGGCTCGGGCCCGACGCGGTGACCGTCGGAGCGGCGATTTTGCCGCTGGCGGACTTCTTCGCCCGGGGCGGGCGGCGGCTTGAGCCGGTGCCTGAGGGGCCGGTGCCCGCGTGGCAGACGGCGTTGGAGGAACGCACTCCCTGACAGCCCCCCCGCTCCTTTGGGGCGCACCCCCAGGTTTCGGCCGTCACCCGCAGAGGTACTCGCGTCTCGCTCGACGACGTGAAGGGAGTGCGCCGTGGCCGATCGGCACGACACAGGCCAGGGCGGTGAGCCCGTACCGCGGGATCTGCCCGACCAGCAGGTCGGCGAGGGTGAGGACCCGCTGGACATCCCCGTTCCGGACATGGAAGCCGATACGTCCGACGACGAGGTGCCGGACACCGACGAGGCCGGTACCGGGCGCCGCGACGGCCCTCGTTCGGCCACCGTCCACCCCGAGCACCCCGACCCGGACGAGTCCTCCGCCTGACCGCGACAGGAGCCCAGCATGGGTATCGGCGACCGGGTCCGCGCATGGCCCGTCTACCGGCAGCTCACCGGCACCGACCGCACGGGCCGGGGGAACGCCGCGAAATCCTCGTACACCGAAGGCCTGCGTCCCCGCACCGACAGCGCGGAGCGCGTGGTGCAGTCCGTCTGCCCCTACTGCGCGGTCGGCTGTGGCCAGCAGGTGTATGTGCGGGACGAGAAGGTCGTGCAGATCGAGGGCGACCCGGCCTCGCCGGTCAGCCGCGGGCGGCTGTGTCCCAAGGGCTCGGCGACCCTCCAGCTGACCACCGGACCGGCCCGCGAGCACCAGGTGCTCTACCGGCGCCCGCACGGCACCGACTGGGAGCCGCTCGACCTGGACACGGCCATGGACATGGTGGCCGAGCGGGTCCTGCGCACCCGGCGCGAGACCTGGCAGTGGGAGTACGAGGGGATGCGCACCGCCCGCACCATGGGCATCGCCAGCCTGGGCGGCGCCACCCTCGACAACGAGGAGAACTACCTCATCAAGAAGCTGCTGACCGGCCTCGGCGTGGTGCAGGTGGAGAACCAGGCACGGGTCTGTCACTCCTCCACGGTCGCAGGCCTCGGCACCTCCTTCGGCCGCGGCGGCGCCACCACCTTCATGCAGGACCTGCAGTTCTCCGACTGCATCGTCATCGAGGGCTCCAACTTCGCCGAGTGCCACCCGGTCGGCTTCCAGTGGGTGATGGAGGCCAAGAAGCGCGGCGCCACCATCATCGACGTCGACCCGCGCTTCAACCGCACCAGCGCGCTCGCCGACCTCTACGTGCCGATCCGCGCGGGCACCGACATCGCCTTCCTCGGCGGGATCATCAACCACGTCCTGACCGAGGAGAAGGACTTCCGCGAGTACGTCCTCAACTACACCAACGCCTCCACCCTGGTCGGCGAGGACTTCCGCGACACCGAGGACCTCGACGGCGTCTTCTCCGGTCTGGACGAGGAGAAGAAGCACTACGACCCCACCACCTGGCAGTACGAGGGCGTCGAGATCCAGCAGCCGGCCGGAGAGGCCGACGAGCTCTACGAGGAACGCACCCGCAAGTCCGCCGGCGCCGAGGCCCACGGCTCCGGCGGAGCGCGTACCGGACACCGCGCCCCCACCGACGAGACCCTCCAGCACCCGCGCTGCGTCTACCAGATCCTCAAACGGCACTACGCCCGCTACACGCCCGAGATGGTCGAGGAGGTCTGCGGCATCCCCGTGGACACCTTCCGGCAGGTCTGCGACGCGCTGACGGCCAACTCCGGCCCCGAACGCACCAGCGCCTTCTGCTACGCCGTCGGCTGGACCCAGCACACCACCGGCGCCCAGTTCATCCGCGCCGCCTGTGTCCTGCAGCTCCTGCTCGGCAACATCGGCCGCACCGGCGGCGGCATCCAGGCCCTGCGCGGCCATGCCTCCATCCAGGGCTCCAGCGACATCCCCACCCTGTTCAACCTGCTGCCCGGCTACATCCCGATGCCGCACGCCCACGAGGACATGAACCTCGACAACTTCGTCGAGACGACGCGCACGGTGAAGGGCTTCTGGTCCGACATGCGGGCCTACCTCGTCAGTCTGCTGAAGGCCTACTACGGCGATGCCGCCACACCCGACAACGACTTCTGCTTCGACCACCTGCCGCGGCTGACCGGCTCCCACTCCACCTACGACACGGTGATGGCCCAGCTCGACGGTGACTGCAAGGGCTACTTCCTGCTCGGCGAGAACCCGGCGGTCGGCTCCGCCAACACCCGTCTGCAGCGCCTGGGCATGGCCAACCTGGACTGGCTGGTCGTCCGCGACTTCTCCCTGATCGAGTCGGCGACCTGGTGGAAGGACGGCCCCGAGATCGAGACCGGTGAGCTGCGCACCGAGGACATCGGCACCGAGGTGTTCTTCTTCCCGGCCGCCTCGCACACCGAGAAGTCGGGCTCCTTCACCAACACCAACCGCTGGGTGCAGTGGCACTACCAGGCGGTGGAGCCCGAGGGCGACGCCCGCAGCGACCTGTGGTTCATGTACCACCTGGGCCGCCGCATCAAAGAAAAGCTGGCCGACTCGACCGACCCCATGGACCGTCCGATTCTCGACCTCGCCTGGGACTACCCGGTCAGCGGGGACCTCGAGGAACCCGCGGCCGACGCCGTGCTCGCCGAGATCAGCGGGCACGGCCCCGACGGCGCTCCACTGAGCGCGTACACCGAGCTGAAGGACGACGGCTCGACCCGCTGCGGCTGCTGGATCTACTGCGGGGTCTACGCCGACGGCGTCAACCAGGCCGCCCGCAAGAAGCCCCACTGGGAGCAGGACTGGGTGGCCGCCGAGTGGGCCTGGGCCTGGCCCGCCAACCGCCGCATCCTCTACAACCGGGCCTCCGCGGCCCCCGACGGCACCCCGTGGAGCGAACGCAAGAAGTACGTCTGGTGGGATGCGGAGGAGGGCAGGTGGACCGGCCGTGACGTTCCGGACTTCGTCCCCGACCGTGCACCGGACTTCGTGCCCGACGAGGACGCGGTCGGCCCCGACGCGCTGCGCGGCGACGACCCGTTCATCATGCAGGCCGACGGCAAGGGCTGGCTGTTCACCCCCGCAGGCCTGGAGGACGGCCCCCTGCCCACCCACTACGAGCCGCAGGACTCGCCCTTCCCCAACGCCCTGCACCCGTCGACCCCGCGCAATCCGGTGCGCCAGCTGCTGCCGCGCGAGGGCAACCGCTACCACCCCAGCGGCGACGAGAAGGGCGCCGAAGTCTTCCCGTACGTCGTCACCACGCACCGCCTGACCGAGCACTTCACGGCGGGCGGGATGAGCCGCTGGTCGGAGTATCTCTCCGAACTGCAACCGGAGTTCTTCTGCGAGGTCTCGCCCGCGCTGGCCCGCGAACGCGGCCTGGAGAACGGCGGCTGGGCGACGATCGTCACGGCCCGCAACGCGGTCGAGGCACGCGTGCTGGTGACCGACCGGATCCGGCCGCTGCGGGTGCAGGGCCGCACCGTCCACCAGATCGGCCTGCCCTTCCACTGGGGCCCCAACGGTGTCGCGAAGGGCGACGCCGCCAACGAACTGATGGCCATCGCGCTCGACCCCAACGCCCACATCCAGGAGGACAAGGCGCTCACCGCCGACATCCGCCCGGGCCGCCGCCCGCGCGGCCCGGACCTGCCGAGGCTGGTCGCCGAGTACCGCGCCCGGGCCGGTATCACCCCGGACACCGGAACGGAGGCACGCAAGTGAGCGAGGAACGCGTCGGGTTCTTCACCGACACCTCCGTCTGCATCGGCTGCAAGGCCTGCGAGGTCGCCTGCAAGGAGTGGAACGCCATCCCGGAGGACGGGCTGTCGCTCACGGCCATGTCGTACGACAACACGCAGGCGCTCGGCGCCTCGACCTGGCGGCACGTGGCCTTCATCGAGCAGCCCCGCCCGGACGGCCGCACCCAACTCCCTCTGGTCGAGGGCGAGTCGAGCGCGCAGGAGACACCGGTCGGCGGCGACGGCGAACTGCGCTGGCTGATGTCCTCCGACGTGTGCAAGCACTGCACCCACGCCGCCTGCCTCGACGTCTGTCCCACCGGCTCGCTCTTCCGCACCGAGTTCGGCACGGTCGTCGTCCAGGAGGACATCTGCAACGGCTGCGGCTACTGCGTGCCCGCCTGCCCGTACGGCGTCATCGAGCAACGGCCGCGCGACGGACGCGCGTTCAAGTGCACGATGTGCTACGACCGCCTTGGCGCAGGACAGGAACCGGCCTGCGCCAAGGCCTGCCCCACCGAGTCCATCCAGTTCGGCCCGCTCGACGAACTGCGCGAGCGGGCCGCGCTGCGCGTCGACCAGCTGCACGAGGCGGGCGTCACCGACGCCCGCCTGTACGGCCACGACCCGGACGACGGCGTGGGCGGCGACGGCGCGTTCTTCCTGCTCCTGGACGAGCCCGAGGTGTACGGGCTGCCACCGGACCCGGTGGTGTCCACCCGCGATCTGCCCCAGATGTGGAAGCACGCGGGCGCCGCGGCCCTGTCCCTGCTGGGCGGCCTCGCGGCCTGCTTCGCGCTGGCGGGAAGGGGCCGGCGATGAGCACGACCGAACGCGCGGGACGCAGGCGGCGGCGCGGCGAACAACCCGTCGTCCCCCGGGCCGAGTTCGAGTCCTACTACGGCCGCCCGGTCATCAAGGCACCCTCCTGGGCCGCCCCCGACATCGCCGGGTACTTCTTCCTCGGCGGGCTCGCCGGAGCAGGCTCGGTGCTCGCGGCGGGGGCGCACCTGACCGGACGTACGAGGACCGCGACGGCACTGAAGGTGTCCTCGCTGGCCTCCGTCTCCCTGTCGGCGGCCGCCCTGATCCACGACCTGGGCAAACCGGGCCGGTTCGCGAACATGCTGCGGGTGTTCAAGCCGACCTCGCCCATGAGTATGGGGTCCTGGCTGCTCGGCGCCTACGGGCCCGTGGCGGGTGCGGCCGCCGCGAGCGCCGTGACCGGCCGGGCGCCGCGTCTAGGGGGCGCGGCGACCGGCGCCGCCGCACTGCTCGGCCCCGCGGTCGCCACCTACACCGCGGTGCTGGCCGCCGACACCGCCGTACCGGCCTGGCACGGCGTCCACCGCGAGCTGCCCTACCTCTTCGCGGCGTCCGCGACGGCGGCGGCCTCCGGTATGGCCCTGGTGGTCGGGCCCACGGACGAGAACGCTCCGGCCCGCTGCGCCGCGGCGCTGGCCGCGCTGGCCGACGCGGCGGTGTCGAAGGCGGCGGACAAGCGCCTTGGCATGGTCGCCGAGACCTGGCGGGAGGGCCGGGCCGGCGCACTGCTGCGGGCGGCGCAGGTGCTCACCGCCGGCGGCGCGGTCACGGGCGCGCTCTTCGGCGGACGGCGCGGCGCCGCGGTCGCCTCCGGGCTCGCCCTGCTCGCGGGATCGGCGTGCACCCGCTTCGGCGTCTTCGCGGCGGGCATCGCCTCGGCGGAGGACCCCAAGTACACGGTGGTCCCGCAGCGCGAACGGCTCGACGAGCAGGCGTAGACACCTTCCAGGCCGGTCAGCCCGCCTTGTGTGCCCCCCCGGCGGCTCGCCCTGCGTTCCCGCATCGTGCTGGGTCGGCCCGGTCGCCTCCGGGCTCGCCCTCCTCGCCGGGTCGGCGTGCAGCCGCTGGCGTCTTCGCGCAGCGCGAACGGCTCGGAGCGCAGGTGTAGACACCTTCCGGCGAGCAGGTGCAGAGACCTTCCGGGCCGGTCAGCCCACCTTGCGCCCCCGCAGCGGTTCGGTCCGCGCTCCCTCGCCGTGCTGCAGGCCCTGGAGGAACTCCTCCAGGACTTCGCTCGCCTCGTGCTGCGGGTGCCAGCCCAGCTCGGCACGGGCGCGCGTGCAGTCCATCAGCGGCAGCCGCAGGACCGCGTCGAACAGATGCGGCGACGCGGGCAGCAGATGCAGTCCCCAGGCGGCGGCGATCGCCGAGCGGGCCGCGACGCGGGGGAGCCGGACCGGGCGGGTGCCCAGGAGCTGAGCGAGCAGTTCGTCGTCGACCGGGGGCTCGGCCGCCAGGTTGAACGCGCCGCGGACCTCCGAGCCGAGCGCGAGGACGTACGCCCTGGCCGCGTCGTCGGTGTGCAGGGCCTGCACCCGCAGACCGGGGATGTCCGGCAGGAAGGGCAGCAGCTCCGGACGGGCCAGCGGGGCCGGCAGGAAGCGGCCGCCGAAGATCCGGCGCTGCTCGCTCGCCGACTCGCGCTTGAAGAGGAAGGCGGGCCGCATCCGGACCACCCGCACCTCCGGATGATCGCGCTCGAAGGTGTCCAGGGTGCGCTCCAGATAGGCCTTCTCCCGGCAGTACGCGGCATCCGGCCAGCCGTGCGTCGGCCACGACTCGTCCACCGCGTGGTCCTTCGGTCCCGGAGAGTAGGCGCCCACCGACGACGCGTGCACGAGCGTCGGCACCCTGGCCGCCGCGACCGCCTCGAACACCCGGATGCTCCCGAGCACGTTCGTGCGCCAGGTCGCCGCCGGATCGTGCGTGGGCTGGAAGGCCCACGCCAGATGGACGACAGCGTCGGCGTCCTCGAACTCCTTGGCCAGATCGGCCTGCTGGGACGCGAGGTCGACCGCGGACCACTCCGTCCGGGCCGGCGACCACTCGGGGATCCGCCGGGCCAGACCCAGCACGGACCCCACCTGCGCCTCCTCCGAGAGAAGGCGCACCACACTGGTGCCGACGTTGCCGGTGGCACCCGTGACCACGATCCTGCTGCCCACTGCGCTGCTCACCTTCGGCTCCTTCCGGCCGCACGGTCCGAAACGGGGTGGCCGAGTACCCCTGCCGGGGCGAGGGCACGCGGAAGCCGCCGTATGACCTCGGAGGTAATCGACGCCCGCACCGCCGCCCGGAACCATGGCGGACGTACCCACCCACCGGATCGCAGGAGGACGTCCCATGCCGTATTTCGCCAGCCCTGCCGACGGCGCTCAGCTGCACTACGTCGACTACGGACCGGCCGACGGCCCGGTGGCGGTCTTCGTCAACAGCGCCTACCTGGGCACCGAGATGTGGGAGTTCCAGATGCTGCCGCTGGCGGCCGGGGGTCACCGGTGCGTGGGCCTGGACCGGCGGGGGCACGGACGCTCCGAGGACGTGTGGAACGGCTACGACCTCGACACCCTCGCCGACGACCTGTACGGACTGCTGGACCACCTTGATCTGCGCGCGGTGACGCTGATCGGCCATTCCGTGGGCAGTGCGGAGATCGTGCGCTGCCTGACCCGGCACGGCAGTGGCCGGGTGACCCGCGTCGCGCTGGTGGCGGGCATCGCCCCGGGCGTGGCCCGCACGGAGGACAACCGGGACGGCTGGGACCCCGCGGTCATGCGGGCCGGCAACGCGGCCTTCCTGCGTGACCGGCCGGCGTTCTTCAACGACCCCGGCGCACTGCGCGACTTCTTCGCCCTGCATCTGCCGGGCAACGACGTCTCGCCCGCCTACGTCCGCTACCTCAGCGACCGCTGCCTGGTGTCCACCGCGCGGGCCTCCAGCGCCGTCCAGGAGACCATCGTCACCCTCGACGTCGCCCCCGAACTGGCCAAGCTGGAAGTGCCGTTGCTCGTCGTGCACGGCACACACGACGTCTCGGCACCCCTGGAGACGACCGGCCGCCGCGCCGCCGCCCTCGCCCCCGATGCCACCCTCAGGGTCTACGAGAACGCGGGCCACGGCCTGTTCGTCACCCACGCCGAGCAACTCACCGCCGACCTGCGGGAGTTCATGACCGGCTGAGCCCCGGCGGCTCGGGCACGGGCAGCAGGGAGATGATCAAGGCATGAGCGAGATCATCCTGATGTCCGACGCCCGGGTCGCCGCCGTCCCCGTCGCCGAGAACGGCGAACCGCTCGTCGACGTACGAGACAAGCTCCTGGTCGACGACCGCAAGCACGAGCACTCCCACGGCGCCGAGGTCCATCTGCGCCGGGGAGTCCTCGATCGCCTCCTCGCCGCGCAGGCCCTGCTTCCCGAGGGCCTGCGTCTGCTGTTCGTGGAGGGATACCGGCCGCCGGCCCTCCAGCGCCGCTACTTCGAGCAGTACGCCGACGAGCTGCGCGCCGCACACCCCGACTGGCCCGCCGACCGGATCCCCATCGCCGCCAGCCGCTATGTCTCCCCGCCCGAGATCGCCCCGCACAGTGCGGGCGCGGCCGTCGACCTGACCCTGGCCGACGCCGACGGCCGCGAACTGGACCTGGGCACGGAGATGAACGCCAACCCGGAGCAGAGCGACGGCGCCTGCTACACGGCGGCCGCCAACATCACGGACGCGGCCCGCGCCCACCGTGCCCTGCTCGGCGGGGCGCTGACGGCCGCCGGGCTCGTCAACTACCCCACCGAGTGGTGGCACTGGTCCTACGGAGACCGCTACTGGGCGCTGGCGACCGGCGCACCCGCCGCCCTGTACGGGCCCAGGCAGCCGGCCGGCTCCTAGGCGAAGGCGTTCACGCCCGTCAGCTCCGCCGACAACTCCCACAGCCGGGCGGCCTGTTCGGGGTCGATCGCCCAGTCCTTGACGCCGCTGGTCGCGCCGTCGACCGCGAGCTCGGCGATGTCGCAGTCCTCCAGGTAGACGCCGCCGAGGCCGTCCAGCTGGGCCGAGGTGGCCGCCCACACCTGGGTGGCCGCGCCCTGCGGCGGGGTCTTGAAGCCCTCGGGGTTGAGGATGTTGCCGTCCTCGTCGATCCAGCCGCGCTCGATCATCTCCGCCTTGGGGATGTGCCGCTGGAGCGGGGTGAGGATGCCGCCGGGGTGCAGGGAGAAGGCGCGTACGCCGGCGTCGCGGCCGAGCTGGTCGAGGTGGACGGCGAACAGGACGTTCGCGGTCTTGGCCTGCCCGTAGGCCTTCCACTTGTCGTAGCCCCGCGCCCAGTGGACGTCGTCCCAGCGCATGCCCGAGAAGTGGTGGGCGCGGGAGGAGACGGACACGACGCGGGCGCCGGGCGCGATCGCCGGCCACAGCCGGTTGACCAGGGCGAAGTGGCCCAGGTGGTTGGTGGCGAACTGGGCCTCCCAGCCGGGCCCCACCCGGGTCTCCGGGCACGCCATGATCCCGGCGTTGTCGATCATGAAGTCGATGTTCCGCCCGGAGGCGAGGAAGCGCTCGGCGAAGGCCCGCACGCTCTCCAGGTCGCCGAGGTCGAGCTCGTCCACCTCGACGCCGTCGAGGCCGGCCAGCGCCTCCTCGGCGGTGGCCCGGCGGCGGGCCGGGACGACGACCCGGGCGCCCGCCTTGGTCAGGGCGCGCGTGGTCTCCAGGCCGAGCCCCGAGTAGCCGCCGGTGACGACGGCGAGCCTGCCGGTCAGGTCGACGCCCTCAAGGACGTCGTCGGCCGTGCTCGTGGCGCCGAAACCGGATCCGATCTTGTGCTGTGCAGTGCCAGTGCTCATGCCGAGAACGCTACGGATTGGAGTGCTCTCGAAGTCAAGCGCGGACCAGCGCGGTCGGGCGCGGGCAATGAAAGAGCCCCGACCGGACGGGGGAGGCCGGTCGGGGCTCGCCAAGGGGTGGGCACGGATGGCGGTCGCCTCTCGGCGAAGGGCTCCACAGGGCTTCAGCCGAACGATCGTCCCTGTGGGCGAATGGTGAGGCCCGGGGACACTGTCCCATCCGCACCCACGGTTGGTTCAACGGCGAACTACCGCTGGGTGTTCCGGTGTTCGGCGCGTTGTGGGGTGATCTGCGTCACCCGCTCGGGTCGCTCAGGCCAGCGGGCTGTTCTTCAAGTCGGACAGCAGGTGCGCGGGGTCGTCGTACACCGCCTCGGCTCCCGCCTCCTCCAGGTCCGCGCGTGGGATGCCGCCGCACAGTACGCCCAGACAGCGCACGCCGGCGCGACTGCCCGCGCGCATGTCCCACACGGTGTCGCCGACGAAGACCGCCCGTTCCGCGGGTACCCCGGCCAGTTCCAGGGCGTGTTCGACGGGCTCGGGGGCCGGTTTTCCCTCCTCGACGTCGTCCGCGCTCGCGGTGGCGGTGATCGCGTCGTCGGCGGAGATCGCGCGGCGCAGAGCGGAGAGTTCCGGGCCGCTCGCGGACGTGGCCAGCACCACCTTCCAGCCGTCGTGGTCGAGGCGCCGCAGCAGCCGCCCGGCGTCCTCGAACGCGGGCAGCCGGTCGAAGTACTGGCCGTACAACGCCTTGTGCGCGGCGCTGAGTTCGGCGTCCTGGTCGGTGTCCCGCCGGTCGCCCAGCAGCCGGGCGACGAGGTCCTCGGAGCCGAGACCGATGGAGCGGTGGATGGCGTGCATGGGCACCTTGTGCCCGGCCTGCCGGAAGGCCTCCCACCAGGTCGCCACGTGAAGGTGGTTGGTGTCGACGAGGGTTCCGTCGACGTCGAACACGGCCGCCCGTTCCATGCGCGCTCCTTCGCTCTCTCGCTGACCCGAGTACCACGTCAGGTTCCCGCCACTCCTGCGGGCGTGCGCCGCGAGCGGGTCCAGGCCAGCAGCTCGTCCAGGCTCCAGGTGTTCACCACGCGCTCGGCCGGCACCCCGCACTCCTCCGCCCGGGCACAGCCGAGGATCTGCCAGTCCAGCTGGCCCGGCGCGTGCGCGTCGGTGTCGACCGAGAACAGCACTCCCGCCTCGACCGCCCTGCGCAGCAGCCGCCGTGGCGGATCCAGCCGCTCGGGCCTGCTGTTGATCTCCAGGGCGGTGCCCGTCTCGGCCAGCGCGGCGAACACCTCCTCGGCGTCGAACTCCGACTCGGGCCGCCCCCGCCCGGTCACCAGCCGCCCCGTGCAGTGCCCGAGCACATCGGAGTGCGGATCGCGTACGGCGGCCACCATGCGGCGGGTCATCGAGCGGGCGTCCATGCGCAGCTTGGAGTGCACCGACGCCACCACCAGGTCGAGCCGCTCCAGCAGCTCCGGCTCCTGGTCCAGCGCGCCGTCGTCGAGGATGTCGCACTCGATGCCGGTGAGCAGACGGAACGGCGCCCAGGTGGTGTTCAGCTCCGCCACCACGTCCAGCTGTTCCCGCAGCCGCTCGGGTGACAGACCGCGCGCCACGGTCAGCCGGGGGGAGTGGTCGGTGAGGACCGCCCACTCGTGCCCGAGGGCCTTCGCGGCCCGGCCCATCTCCTCGATCGGGCTGCCGCCGTCCGACCAGTCGGAGTGCAGATGGCAGTCCCCGCGCAGCCTGGCCCGCAGCCCCGCACCGGCCCGGTCCTCGCTCGGCGCCCCCGCCTCGCCCTCCAGCTTGCGCAGATAGCCGGGCACCTCTCCGGCCAGCGCCTCCCGGACGACCTGCGCGGTCTTCGGGCCGACGCCCTTGAGCGACTCCAGTGACCCGGCGGCCGCCCGCTCGCGGACCTCGTCCGCGGGCAGGGACGTCAGCACGCGGGCCGCCGTACGGAAGGCGCGGACGCGGTACGTCGGCGCCAGGGACCGTTCCAGCAGGAAGGCGATCCGCTCCAGTGCCTCGACGGGATCCATGGTGACCTCCTCCTCCAGGGTTCCCCAGCGCCGGGCACCCCGCACGGTTTGTCCCGCCCGCACCCGGGTACTGCGATGCGCACCCCGCACCGTCCAGGAGGAGGTCGGCGATGCCCACATCAGCTCCCACCAAGGTCGCCGTGATCACCGGCTCCGACTCCGGCATCGGCCGCGCCACCGCCGTACGGCTGGCCCGGGCGGGCATGGACGTCGGCATCACCTGGAACAGCGACCTCAAGGGCGCCGAGGAGACCGCGGAGGAGGTGCGCGCCCACGGGCAGCGGGCCGCCGTGGCCCAGATGGACCTCACCCGGCTGCCCACCGCCGCCGGCACCGTCGACGAGCTCTGCGACCGGCTCGGCCGCCTGGACGTGCTGGTCAACAACGCCGGTACCGGCACCATGACGCCCTTCCTCGACCTCGAACTCGACACCGTGCGCGAGGTCGTCGAGGTCGACCTCATCGGCCCCTTCCTGTGCGGGCAGCGGGCGGCGCGGCACATGATCCGGCAGGGCGACGGCGGCCGGATCGTCAACGTGACCTCCGTCCACGAGCACCAGCCGCGGGTCGGCGCCGCCCCCTACTGCGCGGCCAAGGGCGGCCTCGGACTGTTCACCCAGGTCATGGCCCTGGAGCTCGCCGAGTACGGCATCACCGTCAACGCGGTCGCGCCGGGCGAGATCGCCACCCCGATGACCGGCCAGGAGGACACCGACGTGCACACCGAGCCCCGCCCCGGCATCCCCGTGGGACGGCCCGGCGACGCCCGCGAGGTCGCCGCCGTGATCGCCTTCCTGGCGAGCCCCGACGCCTCCTACGTCACAGGCGCCTCCTGGAGCGTGGACGGCGGCATGCTGCGGATGGGCCCGCAGGCCGGCTCCCACCTCAAGAGCGACGACTGGCGGCGCCCCTGAGCCGGCCGCCGTGAGACTGCGCATCAGCTCCTGCGACGGCCCCGGCTTCACCCTCCCCCACTCTCGGCTTCGCTCGAGCGGGGGGACCCCCATCGCTGCGGCCGCGGCTTCCGCTGCCGGGACCAGACCGGCGCACCGCTGAAGGACCCCGAGCACCTCGCCCGCATCCGGGCCCTGGTCATCCCGCCCGCCTGGCGCCAGGTGTGGATCTGCCCCCGGCCCCACGGCCATCTCCAGGCCGACGGCACCGACGACGCCGGGCGCCGCCGCCAGTACCTCTACCACGAGCAGTTCCGCGCCCAGCAGGAGCAGGCCAAGCACGAACACGTCCGCGAGGTCGCCCGCGCCCTGCCCGAACTGCGCGCCAAGGCGTCGACGAGCAGGTCCTTGCGGTCGTACGCGCCCTGCTGCGCCGCCGCAACGGCGGGGAGCGGCTGCTGGTCCACTGGGACCGGCGCGCCTGCAACACCCCCGCCGTGTGCCGCGCCTCCTGCATCGACCCCCGTGTCGCGGAGCTCTTCGAGCAGGGCGAGACCATCGCCCCCGTGCTCACCCGGCTGGGGGAACACGGGCACCTCGGCCGTCCCGCGACGCAGGGTGCCGTCGAGGCGGCGGTGCTCGATCTGCCGCAGCGCCGACACCCCCGAGCGATCCCTGCCCGATGCGTCCTACGCTCTATTGCATGACCGAACAAGCAGCTCCCTACATCTCCAATCCCCGGATCATGGTCCTCGGCGTGCAGCCGGGCACACCGCCGTTCCGGATCGTGGAGATCGACGGCGAAGTGATCGGCGAGGCCAAGTCCGTCACCGACGTCCTGGAGGCGGCCGCCGCCTTCGGCATCACGGTGCACGACTTGGACGACCCGGACGTGGTGCGCTGGGTCGGCGGCGACAAGTTCACCTGGAAACTGCACTGACGGGGCGGCTCAGCCGACCGTCCACTTCTGGTTGGCGCCGCCCGAGCAGGTCCAGATCTGCAGCCGGGTGCCGTTGGCCGAGTTGTTCCCGGTCACGTCGAGGCACTTGTCCGCCTGCGGATTGACGATGTCGTGCGCGCCGGTGACCGTCCACCTCTGGTTCGGGCCGCCGGTGCAGTCCCACAGCTGGACGGTCGAGCCGTCCGCGGTGCCGTTGCCGGTGACGTCCAGGCACTTGCCGAGCGCGCGCAGGGTGCCGTCGGAGGCCGCGGTCCACTGCTGGGCGGCGGTGCCGTTGCAGTCGTACAGCTGGACCGGGGTGCCGTTCGCGGAGTTCGCGCCGGCGACGTCCACGCACTTTCCGGCCAGTCCCCTGATCGCCGCCCCGGTGGCCGAGTCGCCGGTCGTCACCGACACCGAGTCGACCACCAGCTGCTGGGGGAACGACGTGGAGCCGTCCGGGTCGCCGGGCCAGTAGCCGCCCACCGCCAGGTTCAGGATCAGGAAGAACGGCTTGTTGAACACCCAGGTCCTGCCGCCCAGATCGGCGGGTGTGCGCCGCTGGTAGACATTGCCGTCCACGGACCAGGTGATCGAGTCGGGCGCCCAGTCGACGGCGAAGGTGTGGAAGGCGTCCGCGAAGGCCTGCCCGTTCGGGAGGGAGTAGGCGGCGCCGATGCCGCCCGAGCCGGAGTAGCCGGGGCCGTGGATGGTGCCGTGCACGGTGGACGGCTCGTAGCCGACGTTCTCCATGACGTCGATCTCGCCCGAGTCCGGCCAGTTGACGGGCGTGCCGAGCATCCAGAACGCGGGCCACATGCCCTGGCCCCGCGGGATCTTCATCCGTGCCTCGACGTGCCCGTACTGGGCGTTGAACTTCCCCGCGGTGTTCAGCCGCGCCGAGGTGTACTGGCAGGTTCCGTACCAGCACTGGTAGTTGGCCGGGTTCTCGCGCCGGGCCGTGATCACCAGATGGCCCTGGCCGTCCAGGGCCGCGTTCCTGGTGCCGGAGGTGTAGTACTGCCGCTCGTGGTTGTTGACGTTGTCGCCGGTCTCGGTCTGCCACTTCGAGGAGTCGACCGCGGCCCCGGCGGGCCCGTCGAAATTGTCGGAGAACGCCACCGCGGCGGCGACCGCCCCGGGCGGATCCGCCTGCGCAGCACCGGTCGCGGCGGACGCGACCAGCACGGCGGAGAGGGCGGCGAACAGACATCTGCGCAGCAGGCGTGGGGAGGCCACGGCACTTCCTTCCGTACGGCGGCCGGGCGCACCGAGGCGCCGGCCGAGGTGGGGGGTGCAGGCGTCGCCTCTTGATTTAAGGAGTGAGATAAGTGGGCGTCAATACTTTGGTACGGACCAGGAGTTGGGCGGTGGGACTATGCGCCCTTTGCCCTCTTCGCCGCCCGTCGCGGCAGCCGCTCCCGCGCGTGCACCGCCCGGCTCAGCCGCCGCCCCAGCAGGAGGTAACCCACCAGCGCACCGGCGGTGTTGAGGATGACGTCGTCGATGTCGAAGGCCCGGCCCTCGACCAGTGCTCCCTGGGCGAACTCCACGAGCAGCATCACCACCGCGGTCAGCGCCAGCACCCGCAGCAATCCGCGCGCCCGCGGCGCCACGACCGGCACCAGGATGCCGAACGGAACACCCAGCAGTACATTGCCGCCGATCTGCTTCACGGCGTCCCGGAACGCCGGCTGGTCCAGATAGAGCCGCAGGGTGCTGCCCGGATGCAGGTTGGTGTGGGCCATCGCCACCGAGGCGGGGGAGGGTTCCAGGGTCAGCCGGGCCAGCACCACGGCGAACGCCACCATGAACCCGAAGGCGCACAGCATCGCCAGCAGACGGATCGGCAGGGCCAGTACATGCCGCTCACGAGGAGCGGGCTGCGACTTGCCCCCGGGCTTCCCGGACTTCTTCGCCTTCTCCGGCCTCTTGGCCTTCTCCGGCCCCTTGGTCTTTTTCCCGAACCTCTTCGGCTTCTCGGACGTGCCGGTCTTGGTGGTACGCAGGCGCAACGCTGAACGTGCTCGCAAGGCTGCACGGGCCATCAGGTCCTCCAGTCTTCAACTTCCCTGCGTTCTAAGGCGGTTACCCGCTCGTCGGCCGAGAATGCCGCCGCCCGGCCGGCCCGGCCCGAATGTCCTCGCGGTTTCCCTTCCCGCCGTAGGGGCACTCCGGCGGTGGAAGCCAGCGCGCCGCCGCCCTAGGCGCCCGCCGCGATGTTTGGATGCCGCGGGACGGACATGCCGGATGTACCGGACATCCTGCAAGTGGGTGACGGTGCGCGAGCAGAGCCCGAGGAGGTGGCGCATGACCCCGCGAACGGCCCTGTTCACCGTGGTCGAGCTGCTGGGCTGGTGGATCGCGCTCGGACTGCTGTGGCTGGTCCTCATCAGCACCGTCGACACGCTGGAACTCGTCGTCGGCGCGGGCTGCGCCTGCGTGGGCGCCGTTGCGGCCCGGGGCGCACGACGGGCGGTGAGCGGGGCGTGAACGGCTGGACGCTCGCCGCCGCCGTCGGCCTCGCCGGCGGACTGGGCACCGCGCTGTGGGGTGTGACCACCGGTCCGCTGCGCCGCCGCGTCGTGGCCCAGAACCTGTCCACCGCACTCGCCTGTCCGAGCCTGCTGCTCCTCTCCCAGGCCTACGACCGCCCCTCCTACGTCGACCTCGGCCTCGTCCTGGCCCTGCTCGGACCCGTCGGCACCCTCGTCTTCGCCCGGCTGCTCGCCGAGGAAATCGCCGAGGACCCGCCACGCGCCTGGGGGCCCACCCTGACGGTCGCCGGCCTCGGCGCTGCCGCCGTGACCGCCCTGTGCATCGCGACCGGCCCCGGCCGCGCCATGGTGAAACTCCTCGTCATCGGCGCCTTGCTGATCAGCGGCAACATCATCGCCTCGCGGGCCCTGGCCGGCGGATTCCGGGGGGTCCGCGGTGGCTGACGCGGTGATCGTCGTGGCACTGCTGCTGGTCGCGGCCTGCGCGACCGTGGCCGTGGCAACCCGCGACCCCATGCGCCAGGCCCTCGTCCTGTCCCTCCTGGGCATCGCCCTCGCCGCCCTGTTCACCGTGCTCCAGGCGCCCGACGTCGGGCTCTCCCAACTGGCCGTCGGCTCGGCGCTGACGCCGCTGCTGCTGATGCTCACCGTCCGCAAGGTCAAGCGGCGCGCGCAGGGCAAGGAGCGTGAGCGATGACCCGGCGCGTCCGGCTGTGGGTGCTGCTCGCAGGCGGTGCGGGCCTGGCCGCCCTGCTCGTCGCGGCCTGCCTGGACCTGCCGCGCTTCGGCGGCGACCGCCACCCCTACGGCGACCGCGCCGTGCACGCCTCCCTGGCCCGGCAAACCGCCAACACCATCTCCTCCGTCAACTTCGACCAGCGGGCCTTCGACACCCTCGGCGAGATGACCATCCTGTTCTCCGCCGTCCTCGGCTGCGTGACGCTGCTGCGCCAGACCCGCGACGAACACCGCGCCCGCCCCGAACCCGCCGAAGTCGCCCTGCCGGTCCGCCGCTACGCCCTCGTCGTCCTGCCCGTCGCCCTGCTCAGCGGCCTGTACGTCATCGCCCACGGCCAGCTCAGCCCCGGCGGCGGCTTCCAGGGCGGGGTGGTCGCCGCGACCGCCCTCCACCTGCTCTACCTGGGCGCCGACTACGCGGCCCTGGAACGCATCAGACCGATCGGCGCCTACGAGGTCTCCGACGCCCTCGCCGCCTCCGGCTACCTGGTCATGGGCATCGCGGGACTGATCGGGGGCACCGCCTTCCTCGCCAACACGCTGCCGTACGGCACCTTCAACACGCTGTCCTCCGGCGGCACCGTCCCGCTGCTGAACGCGGCCATCGGCATGGAGGTCGCCAGCGCCGTCGTCGTGCTGCTCGCCCGCTTCCTGGACCAGGCCGTCGAGATCGAGGAGGAGAGCGGCACATGAGAGCCGTGATGGATGTACTGCCGTACCTGGTCGCCGCCTGGGTCTT
This sequence comes from Streptomyces sp. NPDC001137, assembly GCF_040298885.1. Taxonomy (NCBI): domain Bacteria; kingdom Bacillati; phylum Actinomycetota; class Actinomycetes; order Kitasatosporales; family Streptomycetaceae; genus Streptomyces; species Streptomyces sp. NPDC001137. Next base: position 149,635 of record NZ_JBEPBA010000018.1, on the reverse strand, counting down.
CCTGGTCGGCTGCTACGGCCTGGCCACCAGCCGCAACCTGATCCACGCCGTCGGCTGCCTGTCCGTGTGCCAGGCCGGCACCTATGTGCTGCTGCTGTCCGTGGGTTACCGCGACGGCGCCACCGCACCGGTGTTCTCCGACATCAAACCCGGCTCCCGGCCCGTCGTCGACCCGGTCGTGCAGGCGCTCACCCTCACCGACGTCGTCGTCGGCGCCACCGTCACCGCGCTGCTGCTCGCGCTCGTCATGCAGATCGCCAAACGCCACGGCACCGTCGACCCCGACGAACTCTCCGAGCTGCGCGGCTGATGAACGACCTGCTGCCCCTCGTCGTCGCCGTGCCCCTGCTGGGGGCCGCCCTCCTGGTCGCCGCGGGCCGCCGGCTGCCCCGGGTGGCCGCCGAGTCCGTCGGATGCGCCGTCTCCGCCGGCACGGCCGGGCTCGCGATCGTACTGCTGCTGAACTCCTCACCGCCCATGACCGAGTGGGTCGGCGGCTGGCAGCCCGTCAACGGCGAAAGCGTCGGCATCGTCCTGACCGGCGACGGGCCGGGCCTCGGCATGGCCGCGCTCGCCTCACTGCTGACCCTGGCCGCACTGGCGTACTCCTGGCACTACTTCGATGAACCGCCCCGCCGCCACGCGGGCTCCTTCCCCGCGCTGATGCTGCTCTTCCAGGGCGGCATGTGCGGCTTCGCGCTCGCCGGCGACCTGTTCAACATGTTCGTCTGGTTCGAGTTGATGAGCGTCGTCGCCTACGCCCTGACCGGCACCCGCGTCGAGGAGGCCAAGGCCGTCCAGGGCGCGCTGACCTTCGCGGTCGTCACCTCGCTCGGCGCGTACGCCGTGCTGATGGGCATCGGGCTGCTGTACGCGCGCACCGGCCAACTGGCCATGACCCAGATCGGGCGCGGCCTGGACCGGCACGGCGGGCCCGACGCGCTCGTCCTCACCGGCTTCGTCCTGGTCCTCACCGGACTGCTGGTCAAGTCGGCCGCCGTGCCCTTCCACTTCTGGCTGCCCGACGCCCACGCCGTCGCACCGACGCCCGTGTGCATGCTGCTGTCCGGCGTCATGGTCGAACTCGGCACGTACGGCGTCTGGCGGGTGTACGGGAGCGTGTTCTCCGGGCCCGGCGGCATCCCGGCCGCCGACGCGCAGCGGGTACTGCTGGTGCTCGGAGCGCTGACGGCTGTGATCGGCGCGGTGATGTGCTGGTTCCAGCGGCACATCAAACGGCAGTTGGCGTTCTCGACGATCGCCCACACCGGACTGTTCCTCATCGGCATCGGCGTGCTGACCCCGGAGGGCGACGACGGCGTCGCGCTCTACATCCTCGGCCACGCCGGAGTGAAGGCCGCCCTGTTCGCCTGCACCGGCATCCTCCTCGACCGCTTCGGCAGCGTCGACGAATACGCGCTGCACGGACGCGCCCGGCGGCTGCGCGGAGTCGCCGTGCTCTACGGCCTCGGTGGACTCGGTCTCGCCGGGCTGCCGCCCTTCGGCACGGGGCTCGGCAAGGCCGTCACCGAGGAGGCCGTGGGCGGCTCGCTCACCGTGCTGTACGTCCTCGCCAGCACCGTGACCGGCGCGGCGGTGCTGCGCGTCACCGCGCGGGTCTACTTCGGCCTCGGCCACCGGCCCGAGGAGGACACCGAGTACGAGACGACCGGCTCCGGCGAGGAGCCCGAGACGCAGCGCCGGCTCAGCCGGGTCCCCGACACCATGACGGCGGTACCCGCGGTGCTGCTCGCGGCGGCCCTCGCCGTCGGCGTCGTCCCCGGCTTCGCCGAAGTGGTCGCCCACGGCGTGAACGAGGCCGGGTCCGGCGGAGTCGTGGTCTCGACCCCGCACTGGACACCGGCCGGGATCCTGCTCGGGCTTGCCTCCGCCGTACTGGCAGTGGGCCTCGCGACCGTGGCCGTCATCCGGCCGAAGCTGCTCGCGGGGGCGTACCGAGCCGCGCAGCTGCGGCGCCTGCAGTCCGGCCATGTCGGGGACTATGTGGCCTGGATGCTCGTCGGCGCCACGCTGCTGGCCGCGCTCGTACTGCCCGGAGTCCTCGGGGCCTGATCAGCTCTCGTAGGTGACATGCACCTCCTTGAAGCCCAGGGAGCGCAGCAGACCCTCCAGCATGTCGGTGGTGTTGGACTCGGCGCGCCGGGTCAGGCCGCTGTCCTTCGCCGCGTCACCGATGTGCTTGACCGCGAGTTTCTGCACGGCCTGCTCACTGTTGGGATTGTCCGAGAACAGGTCGCCGAGCCGGTCGAGGAGACCGCGCTGCTTGGAGACGGCGTAGGAGCGGTCCGGGTCGAGGGCCGGCTTGCCGAGCGCCGCGTGCGGCAGCCGGAGTGTGGCGGACGTGCGGTCGCCGTTGACCGTCACGTCGTCCTTGCCGACCTTGCCGAGGTCGACGTAGGCATCGACGGTGCCCGCACCGATGTACAGGGTGCGGGAGCCGCGGATCGCGTCGGGCAGGTACTTGGTGTCCTTTTCCAGGTCGACGACGACCTGGAAGTTGCCGGAGGCGGCGTCGTAACGGCTCATGTCCTGGATGGACTGGAGCAGTGCGGGTCCCGAGCGGTCGTGCGTTTCGGTGCCGAACAGGTCCTTGAGGCCAGGAAGCACACTCAGCCGGATCCCGGCGAAGAACACCACGAGCACCAGCACGACGGCGCTCACCGCCTTCGCCCAGCCGGGCATGCGCCTGGACATGCGCCTGATGGGAGTCGTCATGGCGACGGCCCTCCTTCCTACACTGCGCATGCCCCTCAAAACCCTTGTCAGACCGAGCCGTTGGCCGAATGGCGCCGCTGACGGGGGCACGCAGGGCGCACTAGCGTGGAGAACTCTCCGTACCGGCGCGCCTGGAGTCCCGGATGAGTACACACAGCACTTCCCGGCCCCTCTGCCCCATGCACCGCATCGACCTCCCCGAACCCGGACCTCCCCGCCCCGCCACCCTCGCCACCGGCACCCCGGTGTGGCTGGTGACCCGCTACGCCGACGTACGCCAGGTGCTCATGGACCCCCGGTTCAACAGGAGTTCCCTGCACGCCGAGGACGCGCCGCCGCTGCTCGTCGTACCGAACCTGCTCGACGACCCGAACGGGCTCCTCAACCAGGACGGCGAGGCCCACCAACGGCTGCGCGGCACCGTCCAACGGGCATTCACGCCCCGCGCGATCGCCCGCTGGCACCCCTGGGTGGCCTCGGTGGTGGAGACTCTCCTCGACGACTTCGCCGCACAGGACCGTCCCGCGGACATCATCGAGGGCTTCACCCGCCCGCTGCCCGTCTCCGTCATCTCCCGGCTGATGGGGCTCGACCACGTGGACCGCGAGCGCATCCGCCACTGGGCCGACCACGCGCTCTCCGGCGGCGCGCACACCCGGGAGCAGGTCGTCGCCGCCATGCACGAGTTCGGCGCCTTCGCGGCCGATCTGGTCGCCCAGCGGCGCAAGGCCCCCGGCGACGACCTGGTGAGCGGCCTGGTGGCTGCGGGCGACAGCCTGGACATCGACGAGCGGCAACTGGTCACGCTGGTGTGCGGACTGGTGGTCGCAGGCCACGAGACCACCATGACGGCCCTCGGCAACATCGTCGTCTACCTCCTCACCGACCGGCAGGAGGCCTGGTCCGGGCTCGCCGAGGACGAGGAGACGGCGGCGGTCGCGGCCGAACAACTGCTGCGAGCGGTCCCGCTCAGCGAGGGGCGGGTGCTGCCCGGCCTGATCCGCCGCGCCGTCGAGGACACCGAGGTCGGCGGTGTGACGATCCGGGCGGGCAGCGTGGTCGCCGTCCAGACCAACGCCGCCGGCCGCGACCCCGACGTGTTCCCGCCCGGCCCACCCGACCTGTTCACCCCGCTGCCCGCCCCCAGCGTCATCTTCGGCGCCGGCCCCCACCACTGCCTCGGCGCCTGGCTCGCCCGCCTGGAACTCGGCCTGGCCCTGCACCGCCTGGCAGCCCGCTTCCCCGACCTGCGCGCCGAGTTCACGCCCGGCACGATCGACTGGCGAGAGGGCCAGATGACACGAAGCCCGAGGCGACTGCCGGTGTCGTGGTGAACGGGGCGTGACGGCCTGCGGCGGTTTCGGCCGCGCCCCACAGGGGCGCGGGGCTGTATCAATGTGCGGCTTCGCCGCGCGGGCGCGACCGGCCACGACGGGGCCGCACACGACCGACGACCCCTCCTCGCTCAGCCCGCGCAGCTCACCGCAGCAGCCGGTCACCCGAGGGACGCGACCACCACACACCCTCGCCCCGCGTGAGCCCCGGCAGCCGTAGCTCGACCTCGCGCACCCGGCGGGCCGGCAGCTCACCGGTGATCAGCCAGGACGAGGAGCCCGCCGTGGTGCCGGTGAACTCCGCTCCGCGCGAGGCGAGTTCGGCGGTCACCGGAGCCAGCGCGTCCAGCGGCACCTCCGCCTCGAACGCGTGGTACGGCTCGTACAGACGGGTCCCCGACGCCTCCAGCGCGCGGCGCAGCACGATCGGGGTGAGGCCCCGGAAGTCTGCGGCTGTGCTGATCGGCGAGCAGTAGCCGGAGCGGATCAGCGTCACCCGGTAGTCCGTCACCGGCACCCCGGACAGTCCGGTCGACATGCTCGTGTGCACCGTGTCCTCGATCGCCTGGTGGAAGGCGCGGGGGAGTGCGCCGAGCTCCGTCTCGTACAAGAACACCCCACCCGAGTCGCGCGGGCCGGCCTCCACCCGCAGCCCGATGGTCGCCCAGTACCGCGTGCCCAGGTGCCACGGCATCTCCGCGCGGGCTTCGCCCACCCCCCGCGGCCGCTCCAGGAACCGCACCCGGCCCGGCGCGAAGTCGGCCTCGACGCCGAAGTCCCGGGCGAGCGTCGCCGCGATCACCTCCATCTGGACCTCGCCGTAGAGGAGCAGCGCGGTGGCCCCCGCGGGCGCCGGCCCGGCGTGGATCAGCGGGTCCTGGTCGGCGAGGGCGAGGAGGGCCTCGCGCAGGCGTGCCGCCTGCTCGGGGCGGCGCGCACGGACCACGGTCTCCAGCGTCGGGGGCGCGAACTGCGGTGCTCGGTCGGTGAGTTCACCGAGCCGGTCACCCACCCGCACCCCGCCAAGGCCTCCGATCGCCGCGATGTTCCCCGCGGTGAGCGGCCCGTCCCGGCCGATGACCTCAAGGCGGTTCACCCGTCCGAAGACCTCCGTGGTGCGGCCGTCGGCCTCGCGCCGCAGCAGGGTGAGGCGCTGGCGCGGTGTGACCTCGCCGTCGTAGAGCCGAAGGTACGCCGTCCGCTCGCCGCCCGGGCCGGGGCGCACCGCGAACACCGTGCCGCGCGGGCCGGTGCCCTCGGCCGTGGGGGCCGGCGGGATCAACCCGACCATTCCCGAGACGAGCTCGGCGACGCCCTGCCCGCCCAGGGCCGAGCCGAAGAAGACCGGGTGGAACGAGCCGTCGGCGGTCCGCTCCGCGAGTACCTTGCGCAGGTCGTCGGGCGTGGGCGCGGGGCCGTCGACGACCGCCGCGAGGATTCCCGGGTCGACCTCGGCGAGGGCCTCGGCCAGCCGCGGATCCCCGGGCGGGCGTACGGTCACGCGGGCGTCGGCGGTGCCGATGCCCGTCACGTCCGTGAGCGGTGCGACGTAGGGCGTCAGTCTGCGCCGGATGTCGGCCAGCAGGCCCGCGGACCGGGCGCCGGCACGGTCGATCTTGTTGACGAAGACGAGTGTGGGCAGCCGCAGCCGCCGCAGGGTCCTCATCAGCACCCTCGTCTGTGCCTGGACGCCCTCCACGGCGGACAGCAGCAGCACCGCCCCGTCCAGGACCTCCAGGGCGCGCTCGACCTCGGCGATGAAGTCGGAGTGTCCGGGGGTGTCGATGAGGTTGATCTGGGTGTCGCCGACGGTGAACGCGGCGACCGCGGAGCGGATGGTGATGCCGCGCTCCCGCTCGATCTCCCCGTCGTCCGTACGGGTGTCACCGCCGTCGACGCTGCCGAGCCGGTCGATCGCTCCGTGGTCGAACAGCAGCCGCTCGGTGAGGCTGGTCTTACCGGCGTCGACGTGGGCGAGAATGCCGATGTTCAGGGTGTGCATGCGGGGTCGAGTCCTCGAAAACCGTGGGCCGATGGGGGCGCTGGTTGATTCCGAGGAGTCGGCGCATGGGATCTCCTGAGGTGAGGGACTCGGACCGGGACATCATGGCGTGCGGCCGGTGGCGCACCGCAACCGAATTTCCGCGGTCAGTAGCATGAGCCCGTCCCCCGGAATGATCACGCGAGGAGCGGATCGTGCGAGACATCTCCGTGTTCAGCGGCAGCGCCCACCCCGATCTGGCCGCGGAGGTCTGTGCGCATCTCGGTGTGCCGCTCAGCCCCACCCGGGTCAGCCGTTTCGCCAACGACTGTCTGGAGGTGCAGCTCCAGGCCAACTGCCGCGAGCGGGACGTCTTCCTGATCCAGCCGCTGGTCCGGCCGGTCCAGGAGCACCTCGTGGAACTGCTGCTGATGTGCGACGCGGCCCGCGGTGCGTCGGCGGCGCGGATCTCCGTCGTGATGCCGCACTATTCCTACGCCCGCTCCGACAAGAAGGACGCGCCCCGGATCTCCCTGGGCGGCCGGCTCGTCGCGGACCTGATGGTCGCGGCGGGCGCGAGCCGGGTCCTCGCCATGACGCTGCACTCGCCGCAGGTGCACGGCTTCTTCTCGGTACCGGTCGACCATCTGCACGCCCGGCGTGAACTGGCCGCGTACTTCCGGCAGTACGACCTGTCCCGCACGACCGTCGTCTCGCCGGACCTCGGCAACGCCAAGGAGGCGGCCGCCTTCGCCCGGATGATCGGCGCCCAGGTCGCCGCCGGCGCCAAGCAGCGGTACGCCGACGACCGGGTCTCCATCAGCTCCGTGATCGGCGAGGTCACCGACCGGGACGTCATCGTCCTGGACGACGAGATCGCCAAGGGCAGCACCGTCCTCGAACTCCTGGATCGGCTGCGGGAGTTGGGGCCGCGGTCGATCCGGGTGGCGTGTACGCACGGCCTGTTCGCGGCCGGGGCGCTCAAGCGGATCGGCGAGCAGCCCGACGTACTGGAGATCGTGTGCACCAACACCGTGCCGGTCCCGGAGGAGGAGCGCACCGAGAAGCTGCGGATCCTGTCCATCGCCCCAGCCCTCGCCGAGGCCGTACGACGCATTCACAACGGGGAGTCCGTCAGCGCCCTGTTCGACGCGGCGCGAAGCGAATAGACATGAGGTAGCGAGCAACGCTCGGCATCACAGGGATGCTCAGGAGGGGTTGCAGTGGCGAAGGCGAAGTTCGAGCGGACCAAGCCGCACGTGAACATCGGCACGATCGGTCACATCGACCACGGCAAGACGACGCTCACGGCGGCCATCACCAAGGTGTTGCACGACAGGTTTCCCGACCTGAACCCGTTCACGCCGTTCGACCAGATCGACAAGGCGCCCGAGGAACGGCAGCGCGGCATCACGATCTCGATCGCCCACGTCGAGTACCAGACCGAGCGCCGGCACTATGCGCACGTCGACTGCCCCGGACACGCGGACTACATCAAGAACATGATCACGGGCGCGGCCCAGATGGACGGCGCGATCCTGGTCGTGGCAGCCACGGACGGACCCATGCCGCAGACCAAGGAACATGTGCTGCTGGCCCGGCAGGTGGGCGTGCCGTACATCGTCGTCGCCCTCAACAAGACCGACATGGTGGACGACGAGGAGATCCTGGAACTGGTCGAGCTGGAGGTGCGCGAGCTGCTCAGTGAGTACGAGTTCCCCGGCGACGACGTCCCGGTCGTCAGGGTCTCCGCCCTGAAGGCCCTGGAGGGCGACGAGCAGTGGACCCAGTCGGTGCTGGACCTGCTCGACGCCGTCGACACGGCGGTCCCCGAGCCGCAGCGCGACGTCGACAAGCCGTTCCTCATGCCGATCGAGGACGTCTTCACCATCACCGGCCGCGGCACCGTCGTCACCGGCCGGATCGAGCGCGGGGTGCTGCACGTCAACAACGAGGTCGAGATCATCGGCATCCACGAGCAGAAGACGAGGACCACCGTCACCGGCATCGAGATGTTCCGCAAGCTGCTCGACGAGGGCCGGGCCGGGGAGAACGTCGGACTGCTGCTGCGCGGTGTCAAGCGCGAGGACGTGGAGCGCGGGCAGGTCGTCATCAAGCCCGGCACGGTCACCCCGCACACGGAGTTCGAGGGGCAGGCGTACATCCTCTCGAAGGACGAGGGCGGCCGGCACACGCCGTTCTTCGAGAACTACCGCCCGCAGTTCTATTTCCGCACCACGGACGTCACCGGTGTGGTGACCCTGCCCAAGGGCACCGAGATGGTCATGCCGGGCGACAACACCAGCATCCATGTCGTGCTGATCCAGCCCATCGCCATGGAGGAGGGCCTGAAGTTCGCCATCCGTGAGGGCGGCCGGACGGTCGGCGCGGGTCAGGTCACCAAGATCCTCAAGTAGGGAGCTTCACAACGACCCGGATGTGGCCTCGGGCTGTCCCAGAGCCGCGTCCAGGGTCGGGTGTGCGGGCAGCAGCCGGGTCAGTCCGGTGACCCGCATGATGCGCAGGGCGAGCGGGTGCGTGCAGACGAGCCGCAGCTCGCCGTCCTGGTCGAGGACCCGGGAGCGGGCCCGGTAGAGCAGGCGTAACCCGGAGCAGTCGAAGAAGTCGACCGGCCGCAGATCGATCACCAGACGGACATCGGGGCGTGCCGTCACCCGGTCCAGAACGGGGGAGATCTCCAGGGCCGCGGCGATGTCGATCTCGCCGCGGAACTCCAGCACCGTATGGCCCCGGTCGAGGTGGACACGCAGATGCCGGGTCGGCGGTGCGGGCTCCTGGTGCACGACGACATCGCCTCCAACCAGCTCCGTCCGCTGCGGGGTTGCAGGTCACCGGGGGCTGGGGTGACAACGTGCAGCGAGCGTACGAGCGCAGAAGGTCCCCCGGGTCCCTGGTGAGCGCAAATCCGTTCTCCGTCCTGCAAGTTACCCTCGATGGAGTGAATTTGAGCATGTTCGATTGACATATGTCTTCGAATTGCGATGAAGCGCTCCCATGGTGGGTGCGGCAGGGCTACGACAGTGCGTGCCAGGCCTTGGAGAGTGCCTGGCGCAGCTGCTCGGTCTGGTGTGCGGTGAGATCCCGCACCATCCGCTCCTCCAGCTCCCGCACGGGTCCCGCGAACTGATCCAGGAGCTCCCGGCCGGCATCCGTCAGCAGGATCAGCAGCTCGCGCCGGTTGCGCGGATTGCGCTCCCGCCGCACCAGTCCGCGGCTCTCCAGGGACCGTATGAGATCGGCGATGGACTGGGCGGTGACGAACGAGTCGCGGGCGAGCTGTGCGGCCGACAGCCCGTCGTGCCGCTCCAGGACCGTGAGCGCGGTGTACTGCAGCGCGGTGATCCCGGACGGCTTGACCAGCTCGTCCAGGTGCGAGCGCACCACCAGCTCCACCTGCTTCACCATGTAGAGCAGGGACGGGGACGTCTTGGTCGCCTGGGTGTCGAGCATGGGTTCAGCCTAGAGCATTGACAGGAAACCTGTCTGTAATGAGACTGCGAACCAACAGGAATCCTGTTGGTTGAAATCTTGGCAATGAGGCTGAGGAGTGGTGATGACCGCCTTCGAGATCGAACCCGGACAGTTGTTTGTCGGGGGCCAGTGGCGCGAGGCCGCCGACGGAGCGCGCACCGAGGTGGTCGACCCGTCCCGGGGCGCGGTCGTCACCACCGTCGCGGAGGCGGGCGCCGCCGACGTGGACGCGGCCGTGCGCGCCGCCCGGGAGGCCTTCGACAGCGGCACCTGGTCCGGGCTGAGCGGCCGCGAGCGCGGCCGGATCCTGCACCGCGTCGCCGAGCTGATCCGCGAGAACGCCGACGAACTGGCCCGCCTGGAGAGCCTGGACGTCGGCAAGCCCATCTCGCTGTGCCACGCCGTCGACATCACCAACGCGGCCAACGACTACGAGCACTTCGCCGCCCTCGCCCACTCCCTGGACGGCGCCGTCCGCGACACCCCCATGAACGCCCTCGCCTACACCAAGCGCGAGCCGATCGGCGTGGTCGCCGCGATCACCCCCTTCAACTTCCCGCTGATCCTCGCCGGTTCGAAGATCGGCCCCGCGCTCGCGGCCGGCAACACCGTGGTGCACAAGCCGGCCGACGAGACCCCACTGAGTGCCCTGTACATGGCCAAGCTGCTCCAGCAGGCGGGCGTCCCGGACGGCGTCGTCAACGTGGTCACCGGCACCGGACCGGTCGCCGGCGAGGCGCTGCTGCGCCACCGCGGAGTCGACAAGGTCGCCTTCACCGGCTCCACCGCCATCGGCCGCCACGTGGCTGCCACCGCAGGCGAGGCCCTCAAGCCCGTCACCATGGAACTCGGCGGCAACGCGGCCCACATCGTCTTCGAGGACGCCGACCTGGAGAAGGCGGTCGGCGCGATCATCAAGGCGTTCGTCTTCAACACCGGCCAGTTCTGCATGGGCGGCCCGCGCCTGCTCGTCTCCCGCCCGGTGTACGCCACCGTGCTCGGCATCCTCGCCGACGCCGTGCCCGGCGTACCGGTCGGCGACCCGCGCGACCCCGAGACCGTCGTCGGACCGATGGCGGGGGAGAAGCACCTGAAGAAGGTCGAGGAATACGTCGACATCGCCCGCAAGGAAGGCGGTCGCATCGTCTGCGGCGGCGAGCGGCTCGACCTCGACGGCGGCTACTACTACCGGCCCACCGTCATCGCCGATCTGTCCAACGACTCCCGTGTCGTCCAGGAGGAGATCTTCGGCCCGGTCCTGACCGTGCAGCCCTTCGACACCGAGGACGAGGCCGTCGAGCTCGCCAACTCCACGCCGTACGGGCTCGCTTCCGGAATCCAGACCAGCAACCTCGCCCGCGCCCACCGCATCGCCGACCGCCTCCAGGCAGGCATCGTCTGGATCAACGACTGGGCCATGCTCGACCCCGCGGTGCCCTTCGGCGGCGTCAAGGACTCCGGTTTCGGCCGCGAGTACGGGCCCGAGGCCCTCGCCGCCTACACCAAGGTCAAGTCCGTCGTCGTCTCGCTCGACTGAACCCGCAGGGCTCAACTCGCCTGAGAATCAAGGGAGTTCGTACGATGTCCATCCCCACCCGCGCCGCGGTCGTCGAGTCCGGCGGTGCGCCCTTCGCGCTCGCCGATGTCGAGCTCGACGAGCCCGGGCCCCACGAGGCGGTCGTCCGCATGGTGGCCACCGGCCTGTGCCACACCGACCTCGGCGTCGCGAGCGGCGGCCTGCCCTTCCCGCTGCCGGGAGTGCTCGGTCACGAGGGCGCCGGTGTCGTCGAGGCCGTCGGACCGGCCGTCACCGGCATCGCGCCCGGCGACCACGTCGTGCTGTCCTTCACCTCCTGCGGCGAGTGCCGCAACTGCCACGGCGGCCACCCCGCGTACTGCGCGACCTGGCTGCCGCTGAACCTGATCGGCGGCCGCCGCGCCGACGGCACCAGCACCATCAGCCGGGACGGCACCCCGCTCGGCGGCCACTTCTTCGGCCAGTCCTCCTTCGCCGAGCGGGCGCTGGTGGACGAGCGCAGCCTCGTCAAGGTCGACGCGGACGTACCGCTGGAGTCCATCGCACCGCTGGGCTGCGGTGTGCAGACCGGAGTGGGCGCCGTCTGGAACGTGCTGAAACCGGTGACGGGCAGCACGATCGTCGTCCTCGGCGCCGGAGCCGTCGGCCTGTCCGCCGTGATGGCCGCCGCACTGACCCCCGCCACCAGGATCGTCGCCGTCGACAGGGTCGGCGAACGCCTCTTGCTCGCCGAGGAGTTGGGCGCCACCCACACCGTCAACGTCGGCGAGGCCGACCTCGCCGAGGCACTCGCGGAGATCACCGGCGGACGGGGCGCCGACGGTGTCGTCGAGACCACCGGCAGCGTCGCCGTGCTGCGCCAGGGCGTCGACGCGCTCGCCGCGCGCGGCACGCTGGTCGTCGTGGGAGCGCCGCCCTTCGGCAGCGAAGTGGCCCTGGACGTCAACGGTCTGCTCGGCGGCAAGCAGGTCGTCGGGCTCACCCTGGGCGACGCCGAGACGCAGTCGTTCATCCCGTCCCTGGTCCAGCTGGTGAAGGAGGGACGGCTCCCGCTGCACCGCCTGATCAGCACCTATCCGTTCGCGGACATCGACCAGGCGGTGCGGGACATGGGCGCCGGCAAGGCGATCAAGCCCGTGCTGACGTTCTGACTCAGTCGACCGTCAGGACCAGCTTCCCCGTGGTCCGGCCGGTGTCGCCGAGCCTGTGGGCCTCGGCGGCGTCGGCCAGCGGGAAGGTACCGGCGATCGCGGGGCGCAGCTTCCCCGCCTCCACCAGCTCCGCGATCGCCTTGAGGCCGCTGTGCGACGCGTCCACCAGCATGCGCAGCGCCCGCACACCCAGCCGCTCCGCCTCCTCGCAGAAGTCCTTCGAACCGACGGGCAGGATCGAGACGACGATCCCGCCTGGGCGCAGCACGCGCAGCGAGTTAGTCGAGGTGTCCCCGCCGATCGTGTCCAGGACGACGTCCACGTCCTTCACGGCCTCGGTGAAGTCGGTCTCCCGGTAGTCGATCGCCTCGTCCACACCGATCCCGCGCAGGAAGTCGTGCTTGCCCGCGCTCGCCGTGCCGATCACATGGGCGCCGCGCGCCTTGGCGATCTGTACGGCCACATGCCCGACCCCGCCGGCCGCCGCATGGATCAGCACCCGCTGACCTTGCTGCACGTCGGCGTACTCCACGAGGGCCTGCCAGGCGGTCAGGGAGACCAGCGGCAGCGCCCCCGCCTGCGTGTGGTCGATCGAGGCCGGCTTGTGCGCGAACCACCGCGCCGGGCCGGTGACGTACTCGGCGTGCGAGCCGTGGCCGAACGGGTAGGACAGCATGCCGAAGACCTCGTCGCCGGGCTTGAACCGGGCGACGCCGATCCCCACCGCTTCGACGACCCCGGAGACGTCCCAGCCCAGGACGAACGGCGGCTCGCCCAGGAAACCGCCGTTCGCGCGGTGCTTCCAGTCGGTCGGGTTGAGGCCGGCGGCGCGCACGCGGACCAGCACCTCGTTGGTGCGCGGCTCGGGGCGCGGCAACTGCACTTCCTTGAGGACCTCGGGACCGCCGAGGACGTCCTGACTGATGGCTCGCATCGTGTTCACATCGCTCATGGTCACCCAGCCTGCCGGGGTCCGCCCGGCAAGAAAATGGCACGATTGCCAACCTTCGATAAGATCGTGCCATGACTGGTGAGCAGCGGGTGGAACGGGTCGTGGTGCTGGCCCTGGACGGCGTGTACCCCTTCGAGCTGGGCATCCCCAGCCGGATCCTCGGCGCCGCCGACGGCCGGTACGAGGTGCTGACCTGCAGCGTCGACGGCCAACCGGTGCGCACCTGCGCCGACTTCACCATCGGCGTGGAGCACGGCCCCGAGATCCTGGCCACGGCCGACACCGTGGTGGTCGCCTCCATGACCCCCGCGCGCATCCCGACCGAACTGCCCGCGGAGCTCGCCGCCGCCCTCGCCTGCATCCGGCCCGAGGCGCGGATCGTCTCCATCTGCACGGCCGCCTTCGTCCTCGCGGCGGCGGGCCTGCTCGACGGCCGCAGGGCCACCACGCACTGGCAGGTCACCGACGCGTTCCGGCGGCGCTACCCGCACGTGGACCTCGACCCGGACGTCCTCTTCGTGGCCGACGGCCGCATCCTCACCTCGGCGGGCGCCGCCTCCGGCGTCGACGTCTGCCTGCACATCGTGCGCACCGACCACGGCAGCGAGCTGGCCAACGCGGTTGCCCGCCGCTGTGTCGTACCGCCCTTCCGGGACGGCGGCCAGGCCCAGTACATCGAGCAGCCGGTCCCGGAGAGCGGGGCCGCGAGCACCGCCGCCACCCGCGCCTGGGCCCTGGAACGCCTCGACGAACCGCTCACCCTGTCCGACCTCGCCGCGCACGCCCGGATGAGCCTGCGCACCTTCGCCCGCCGCTTCAACGAGGAGGTCGGCCTCAGCCCCGGCCGCTGGATCGTCCAGCAGCGCATCGCCCGCGCCCGGCACCTGCTGGAATCCAGCGACCTGTCCGTCGACCAGATCGCCGGACGCGTCGGCTTCGCGACGGGCGCGTCCCTGCGCCAGCACCTGCACGCCGCGATCGGCGTCTCTCCGCAGGCCTACCGGCGCACCTTCCAGACGGCCACCCGCTAGCCGCGAACGTTCCCCTCCGCCGCCGCGTCGCAGGAGCGTGGACCGACGAGCGGAACAAAGGGGTGGGGGATGCGCGCACGAGTGGTGGTGACGACGCTGCTGGTCGCCTCGGCGGCGGTGGCGTGCGGCAGTGGGAAGGCCCAGGATCTCGTGGTCGACGGCACGGTTCCCGAGGCGCCCTACAGCGGGCCGCTGCACGTGCCCGTGCAGCATGGCGACGAGGACGGCGTTCGTGCCGTGCGGATCGCGTCGGGTGCCGCGGGCCGGGCGCTGGAGTGCGACGGGCAGATCTACTCCGGCGGCGGCAGCGACCCGTGGAGCAAGGGCGACGGCGGCGGGACACCGGAGGACGGGCTCAGGGCGTACTTCGAGATCGAGCAGCCCGACGTCCCCCGCTACGGCTACCGGGCGGAGCGCAAGGAGAAGGACCGCGTCCTGTACTCCTTCGACGTGGGCGGCAGGACCAAGGTGGCCGTCGTCGTCGCCAAGGATCAGAAGAACCGGCCCGGTTGGGGCCCGGAGACCAGCGCCTCCTGCGACCCGTCCGAACTCCCGGCGAGCTTCACCGACCGGCAGTGGTACGAGATCTGGACCGACCGGCACGGCGAACGGCTGCCGGTCACCGAGGTGAACAGCAGCGCCGGCCCGGCCCACTGCGACTGGCAGAAGGCGCACTTCCTGTCGCTGGGGGAGGGCAACAAGGGCAGGCTGTACGCCCGCGATCCCGACGGAGTCCTCCCCGAGGGCATGCTCACCTCCCCGTACGACGGGGACGTGCGCATGCCCGCCGGCGCCCACGACACCGGATACCGCTTCCACGGCCGGCAGTTGTGGCTGACCGGCGATCCGGGCAAGGCCTACGTCCGCACACCCGAGGGCATCGAGGCCTGGCCGCTGGTGAAGGGGGGCAGGGGCTGCGCGTGAGCCGCCGTCACCGGCTCGCGTGCAGGGCCACCAGCAACTGCCAGACCTCGTCGGCGATTTGGGCCGCGTCACCCGCAAGAAGGCCGTGCAGCCAGTCGGCCAGGACGCCCGCGAAGGTGGCGGCCACCGCCGAGGCGACCAGCGGTGCGTCCGCGGCGCCCGCCCGTTCGCGCTCGCGGAGGCTGTAGGCGCGCAGGTCCCGGTGCAGCACCCGGCCGAGGGGGCCGCCGCCGCCCGGGGTCAGGAGTTCGCGGTACAGGCCGGCGTGCGGGGAGAGGGAGGCGAAGAACTCGGCGAGCGCGGGCGGCGCGTGCACCGGGTCCGGGCGGCCCTGCCACGAGTGCAGCGCCTCCACGGCCTCCCGGACGACATCCGCGCAGGCGTCGACCGCCAGCGCCTCCAGACCGTCGTAGTGGACGTAGAAGGTGGCTCGTCCGACCCCGGCCCGCCGCACCAGCGCCGCCACCCCCACCTCCGCGAGGGGCCGCTCGGCGCACTCCGCGAGCAGCGCCTCCCGCAGCCGCGCCCGGGTGCGCGCCGCCCGCGGGTCGTGAGGCGCGCGGCGGGTCACTGGGCGAGCAGGACGGCGGCCAGGGCGAGCGCGCCGGGCAGTGCCTGCGCGAACAGGATGCGACGGTTGGCCGTCACGGCGCCGTAGACGCCCGCGATGACGACGCAGCACAGGAAGAACACCTGGGCGCGGAAGCCGGTCGGGTCCGCCGCGATCAGGCCCCAGACCAGACCGGCCGCGAGGAAGCCGTTGTAGAGGCCCTGGTTGGCGGCCATCGGCGCGGTCGCCCGCGCCATCTCCCGGTCGAACCCGTGCAGCGCCCGCCCGGGCTTCTTCTGCCACAGGAACATCTCCATCACCAGGATGTAGGCATGCAGGGCGGCCACCAGACCGACCAGTACGTTCGCGAGCGTCTCCATTGCAGGGCTCCGTCATTCTTGTGGCGATTTCCTGGACAGGTGTCCACTATAGCGGGACAGGTGTCCAGGAAGTGTCACTGTCAGTGCCCGCCGATAGCCTGCGTGCATGACTGATCGACAGGTGATCGTGCGACGCGCCCGCGCCGAGGACATACCGGGCCTCGTCGCCTCCAGCGCCGGGTTGTTCGCCGAGGACGGCGGCACCCGGGACAGCAGCGTGAATGTCGACTGGCCGCGCGAGCACGGCGCGCAGTCGTTCGCCGCGGCTCTGGAGGACCCGGCACGCCTCGTCCTCGCCGTGGAGCACGACGGACAGGTCGTCGGACACCTGATGGGATCCGTCACCGGGCCCACGGAGAAGCGGACCGTCACCTCCGCGACCCTGGTCAGCATCTACGTCCGCCCCGAGCACCGGCGCGCCCGGGCCGGGGACCGGCTGGTGGAGGAGTTCCTGGACTGGGCCCGGCGGCAGGGCGCCGAGCAGGCCGAGGTGACGGCGTACGCGGCGAACGCGGACGCCATCCGGTTCTACGAGCGGGGCGGCTTCGCCGCCATGACGGTCACCCTGCGCCAGCCCCTGTAGCGCCGCGGCGCAGCTCCAGGGCGCGCAGGGCCAGCTGCATCTCGAACTGGGCCGCCGGGTCGTGCAGTCGGGAGCCGAACAGCTCGTCCAGCTGGCGCATGCGGTAGCGCACCGTCTGGGGGTGCACGGCCAGCCGGACGGCGACCTCGCTGGCATTGTGCCCGCACTGCAGCCAGCTGAGCAGGGTCTCCGCCAGGCGTTCGCGTTGCGGTGGCCGCACCTGCTCCAGCGGGCGCAGCCGGTGCTCGGTCATGGCGTCGATCAGAGCGTCGTCGCGCAGGAGCAGCAGCGTGGCCAAGTGGTCCTGGCAGCGCACCATTTCGCCGTCCGCGAGCACGCCGCGCTGCACCAGGTCCAGCGCCTCGGACGCCCAGCGCAGCGACCGTGCCCCCTCCTGCAGGGCCACCGTCGGGCCCATCGCGGCCCGCCGTCCGTGCAGCGCCCCGGCCACCGCACGTGCCCGCCCGGGCCCCTCCGGGTCCGGCACGACCAGCACGGCCGGCTGGACGTCGAAACGGGCGAGGAACTCGGGCGCCACGATCGGCTGCCCGCCCGCCTGCGGCCGGTGGTCGATCGCCACCACCGCCAGCGCGCGCGGCACCGGCCAGCGTGCGCTCTGCGCGAGGTCCGCGATGGCCTCCGCGGAGGCGGGCGGATCCGCGGTGAGCAGGTCGAGCAGCCGGGTGCGGCGCTGCTGCAGCTCGCCGGCCGCGTGCAGCCGTGCCTCCGTGTAGCCCGCGGTCGTCGCCGCCGCCATCTCGTCCAGGTGCAGAAACAGCGCCTCGCCGAAGGCAGCCAGCACATTGCGCGGCAGCAGATCGGCGTCGACCAGCGCGTTCACCCGCCGCCACGTCACCCGTGCGCCCAGCCGCAGCGCCGACTGGAACGAGTCGAGGCTGCGCCCCTCCTCGGCCTCCCCGCGGCCGATGCGCTGATACGTCGCCTTCACCGGCTCCCAGTCCGTGTCCGGCTTCGCCATCCGCTCCAGGAAACCCTGCAGCGCATGGTCCACGCCGCGGTGCACCCCCTGCATGTACGTGTCGTCGGCGGGGCGCGCGTACTCGGGGATCTCGGTCCTGATCGCCCGTACGACCTCCTCGGTGATGTCGGCGAAGAAGGGTCTGAGGTGGTGGTGCAGGCCCGTCGGTAACGCGTTGAACGGACCGCGCGGCTCCTCCACCGGCACAGCGGCTCTCTTCGGCACGGCCGCGACGATACCCGCCAGTAATCCATCAGGGCTTATCAACGGCGGACAGTGATGGACATGCGTGTTGTCACCACCTGACAAGTTCACGGGTCCGTAAAGGGATTTGTCGATGTGTGGGCTGCTGGCTGAGAGTGATGGAACCCTCACTTCCGCCGACTGTTCGAGGTTGATCCTTTCGGGTTCAAACCCGATAAGCTCCTGTGCGGCGCTGCGAGTTGACCCGATCGCGATCGGTCGTCCCGTGGTGTTTCATGCACCAGTGCGCTCCCCCTTGGCACACCCCCCTGTTCGTTCGTGTTGCTTGTAAGGATGCAGATGGAACTCGCCACTCCGCCGCCGGCGGCGCGGGCCCCTGTCGCCTGGTACAGCTGGTGGTTGATGCCGCTGGCTTTAGGAGGCGGGACGGTTGCCGCCACGTTCATGAGCTCCGAGCGAATAGCCGCCGGTGTCGCGGGTGTCGCGGCCACCGCCGCGAGCGCCGTGTGCGTCCGGCTGCTGATCCGCACCCGCACGCAGCTGAGCGCCACCGAGGGCTCCTTCCGCGCCACGCAGGCCGAGCACTCGCAGCAGTGGCAGCAGCATGTCGCGGGCCTGGAGCGGAAGTACGCCGCCGAGCGCGGCCTGCTGGAGGCCCAGCTGAACGACCAGTCCGGCGCCTACGAGGCGCGGCTGGCGGAACAGAGCTCGACGTACGAGGCCCAACTCACCGAACAGGCACGGGCCTTCGAGGGGCGCCTCGCCGACCAGGCCAAGTCGTACGAGGCCCAGCTCGCCGACCAGGCCGAGGTCTGGCAGGAGCAGCTCGCCCACCAGCACGACGCGGTGGCCCGGCTCGCCAACGAGCAGCTGCCCGAGGCGCTGAAGCAGCTGCGCGCCGGTGAGGCCGTTGACGACCTGCTGCCCGAGGCGAGCCAGTGCGCCAAGGTCAGCGCCGATCTGCAGGCCGAGCTGCGCAAGGTGCTGCGCACCGCCCTGATCGGCGTGGAGGAGGAGTTCAACCGCTCCACCACCGCCGAACAGGCCGTGATCAGCATCGGCAACCGCATCCATGTGCTGACCAGCAAGCTCCGCGGCCGGCTGCACGAGATGCAGGGCGAGCACGGCCGGCTGCCGGCCGTCGCCCGCGGTCTGATGGAGCTGGACCAGGAACTCGGCCCCGCCGACTCCCTCGCCGCGAGCATCGGCGTGCTCGGCGGCTCGGACCGACCGGGCCGGCAGTGGCAGGAGCCGCAGCGCCTGCTCAGCGTGGTGCGCGGCGGTATCGGCCGGATCAAGGACTTCCACCGCGTCGAGGTCCGTCATCTGCCCGAACTCGGCGTCGACGGCGGTCTGGTGGACCACCTGACGCTGATCTTCGCCCAGCTGCTGGACAACGCGGCCCGCTACTCGCCGCCCAGCGAGCCCGTGCTCGTCTCCGGCAAGGAGGTGCCCAACGGCGTCGGCATCGAGATCCAGGACTCCGGCAAGGGCCTGAGCGAGGAGAAGAAGCGCGAGGCCGAGGAGGCCCTCACCGGCACCGCGGCCGGACCCGGCATCGGCGGAATCTCCGAGGACGCCAACATCGGTCTGCGGGTGGTGGGCGCCCTCGCTCGCCGCTACGGCATCCGCGTCACCTTCGCGGACTCGCCCTGGCTCGGCACTTCGGTGGTGGTCGTGGTCCCGCACAAGTACTTCAGCCCGCTTCCCGCGGCCGCTGCGCCGACCGCCACGACCACGACGACGGCCTCGGCGGCCCAGCCCGCTGCGACCGCGACGGTGTCGGCGGCGGCGTCCGCCCAGCCGGTGGCCGAGCCTTCCGAGGCGGTGGAGACCACTCCCGGCGGACTGCCCCGACGCCGCAGCAAACGGCACGAGGGGGAGGGCACGGCGCGGCCCCAGCCGGCCGAGCGCACCGAGGAGACCACGGTCTCCGCCGTCCCGCCGGACGCCTCGTTCACCGGCCTGGCTGCCTTTGCCACCGCCGGCCGCGAGGCAGACGAGGAGTCCACCACGGAGGACACGACGTCTTTCGGGCGCCGGTCCACCGAGCACCGCACTGAAGAGAGCGACTAGTCCACATGACGCAACAGGGAACCGACGTGAGCTGGGCGCTCCGCGATCTGGTGGAGTCCATCCCGGAGATCCGCTTCGCGCTCGTGGCTTCCAGTGACGGCAAGGCCATCACCTCCTTCGGAGCCGAAGACCCCGACGACGTGGACCGGTTCGCGGCCGTGGTGGCCGGCCTGCAGGCCCTGGCCCAGCCGGTCGCCGAGCAGTTCCCCAGGTACGCGGGGCAGCTGCGGCTGGCCATGATCGAGGTCGACGGGGGGCACCTCTTCGTCGTACGGGCCGGTGTGGAGACATATCTCGGGGTCCTGGCCCGCGAAGGCCTCGACCAGGGGCTGCTCGGACACCAGATGAGGGACCTGGCCCGGAGGATGGGCGAGCTCCTCGGCACCACTCCGCGCCTGGAGGAGCACTCTGGATGAGTGCTCCCCGCAGGCCCACGGACCCGTCCGGTCTCGAGCGCTACTACGTCCTCACCGGGGGGCGCAGCGGACCGGGCGGTTCGGCGTCGAGTCTCGACGTGGCGACCCTCATCGTCTCCCTGGCCGCCCCCGCACCGGGTATGCAGCACGAACACGAGGACATCCTCCGGCGCTGCCGCGATCCGCTGTCGGTGGCCGAACTCGGCGCCCATCTGGGACTGCCCTTCAACATTCTTGCGGTGCTGCTGGCGGATCTGCTCGAGGCAGGCCACGTCGAAGCCCGTGACCCCATCCCGGCGCACAGTGCCGGTCGCGGGCCCGACCTCGCGCTCCTTGAGGAGGTACTCAGTGGACTTGAACGGCTTTGATCACCCCGGCCGCCCGGCAGCCGGCGGCACCCGCTCGGTGAAGGTGATGATCGCCGGCGGCTTCGGCACCGGGAAGACCACCATGGTCCGCTCGGTCAGCGACATCAAGCCGCTGACCACCGAGGAGACGCTCACCCAGGCAAGTGCCGACGTCGACCATCTCATCGGCGTCGCCGACAAGACGGAGACCACCGTCAGCCTGGACTTCGGCAAGATCAGCCTCAACGACAGCCTGATGCTGTACCTGTTCGGCACCCCCGGCCAGGAGCGCTTCTGGTTCCTGTGGAACGGCCTGTTCAAGGGCGCGCTCGGCGCGGTCGTCCTGGTCGACACGCGGCGCCTGGCCTCCAGCTTCCGGGCCATCGAGGAGATGGAGCGGCAGAACGTCCCCTTCGTCGTCGCCCTGAACGTCTTCCCCGACTCCAAGGACTATCCGGTCGAGGAGATCCGCGACGCCCTCGACATCCCCGACAGCATCCCGGTCGTGGCCTGCGACGCCCGCGACCGTGCCTCCAGCCGTGACGTGCTCGTCACGTTGATACGCCACCTGAAGGACCGCTCCGCCGTCGCACTGGAGTCCCGATGAACGCCCAGAATTTAAACGGCCCCGACGCGCCCCGCGGGTGCCCCGTCGCGCACAGCGGGGCGGAACTCGCGCGGCTGTACGGCCCGGAAGCGGCCACTGACCCGCAGGCCATCTACGAGCGGCTGCGCAAGGAGCACGGCTCCGTCGCGCCGGTGCTGCTGGAGGGTGACGTTCCGGCCTGGCTGGTGCTGGGCTACCGGGAGAGCCGGCGGGTTCTCGACAATCCCAGCCAGTTCCCCCGGGACGCGCGGACCTGGCGGGACTGGCAGGAGGGACGGATCGCCGAGACCTCTGCGCTGATTCCGATGCTCGCCTGGCGTCCTGACTGCGTGTCCCAGGACGGCGAACCGCACCGGAGGCTGCGCGGCGCCGTCAAGGACGTGTTGCAGGCCGCCGTCGTCCGCGGTATCCGGCGCCACGCCACGCACTTCGCCAACAAGCAGATCGACGGGTTCGCGGCCGAGGGCCGCGCCGATCTGGTGGCGGACTACGCCGACTATGTGCCGATGCTCGTGATGAGCCGCGTTCTGGGTCTCGCCGAGGCGCAGGGGCGCCGGCTGGTCGAGTCCTGCGCCCAGGTGCTCAAGGGCGGCGAGGAAGCCGTGGTGCACGACGGCATGATCAGAGAGATCCTCGGTGAACTCGTCGAGCGCAGACGGCACGAACCCGGCTCCGACCTCGCCACCGATCTGCTGGAGCATCACGCGGCTCTCGACCACGAGGAGGTCGTCCACCACCTGCGCGTGGTGATGATCGCCGCGCAGGTCACGACCAACCTGCTGGCCCGGGTGCTGGGGCTGGTCCTGACCGACGCCTCCCGGCTCTCCGGGCTGATCGGCGGTCAGCTGAACATCTCGGCGGTGATGGAGGAGGCCATGTGGAACTCTCCGCCGCTGTCCGTGCTGCCGGGGCGCTTCGCCGCCGGGGACGTCGAACTGGGCGGGCATCGCATTGAGGGGGGCGACCTGCTCGTTCTCGGTCTCGCCCCCGGCAACTTCGACCCCGAGATCCGGCCCGACCCGCATGTCTCGGTGGCGGGCAACCAGGCGCACCTGGCGTTCGGTTCGGGCCCTCACGAGTGCCCCGGGCAGAGTATGGGGCAGTCCATGATCGAGATCGCGGTGGACGTCCTGTTGCACCGGCTGCCGGGCCTGCGGCTGGCAGTGGAGGCGGACGAGCTCACCTCGACCGCCTCCACCTGGGAGTCCCGGCTGGACAGACTGCCGGTCGAGTTCCCGGTGTGAGCGCGCTGCCGCCCGGTCGGTTTGCGGCCGGGCAGCAGCGTCGTCACACGGGGTCGGAGGTCGTCCCTCAGCCGTCGAGCCAGTCGCCTGTGACGCTCGTGGGACGGTGTCCGGTGGCGTTCCAGATGAAATGCGGGTGGGCGCAGCCGAACATGTAGGCCAGCAGTGCGGTGTCCTCCCTACCCGTCTGCGGGTCGAACATCGTGAAGAAGTACTCGCTCCCGACGACGCCGGCCTCCTCCTGGACCTCACGGGCGCGGTCCGGGGACGCTGCGGCCATGGATGCCTCAACGGCCGTGATGTAGGTGCGGCGCAGGATCTCCCATGTCCTGTCGATGTGGCCCTGCCAGGGGCCGTGCAGTGCCTCGAAGGCATGGAGCTCGGCGTCGAAGAGGGCCCAGGTCCGGGGGGACTGGACCCGGCAGCGTGCGGACAGCTCCGCGGCCCTGGGGCTCAGCGCCGGTGCGGTGGGCCGCGGGGCGATGGTGAGGTCGGTGCCGTGGGTGAGGATGCCGCTGCACGCGTTGGGCTGCAGGTCGCAGAGCGGGCAGTCCTCGGCCGGCGGGAGGCCCTGGGTGATGCCGTCGAACCACAGGGCGTGGCGGCCCGTGAGCCCCATCCAGACGATGGTGCTGGGCATCAGCCAGGTGTTCCACATCGAGGAGTGCGCCTCGGGCGTGCAGCCGTACTTGATGAGGGCGATGGTGCAGGCGGCGTAGAGGGCTTTGGTGTGGGTGGGTATGTCGGCCAGCCAGAAGTTGCTGATCTCGCCGGTGAGGGAATCGACGCGTACGTCGGCCATGTCGTCGATGACGCGGCACAGCAGCAGGGAGGCGAGGTGTTCTTCCTGCCAGAGTTCGGTGTCGGGTGAGACGTGCCAGAACAGGCAGTCCAGCATCTGCAGGACCGAGTAGGTGCTCTGGCTCAGCGGGTTGGTCTGAGGGAGCGTGACGCTGCCCGCGTGGTGCTGCTGTAGCCAGTACTCGTCGGCGGAACGCTTGTGGGCCGCGTAGAGCCCGCAGACCAGGGCGCGTGCGCTGTTGGTGCTGAAACTCTCGGCCAGGCGACCTTCGACGACCTGGGTCACCTGCGCGGTGTCGATGGTTTCGATCACACGCTTGTATTCGTGGAAGACGAGGATGTCGTCCTCGAAGCGGTCGCGGAAACCAAGGTCTCGTTCAAGGTCGTTCATCAACCGAACCACGGACCAGCCACCGGTGAGGACGCTGTCGAATTCCTCGCGGTACGGCCAGGTCTTGGTGGTGAGGGGACGACCGGCGCTCTGCCGCCAGCCGTAGTCGTCCAGCGTGCGCGCGGGTGGTGTGGGCAGCCGACGGCACAGCGGGCAGGCGCAGTCGGTGGTCTGCTCCTGTTCGCGCGGCGGGGTGAGGGCTCGGCTACGCCATGCCCCTTCCAGCATCGTGCAGGTCAGTCGGCAGAGCTCGATATCGGTGCCGACCTGGGGGAAGGCCGCTTCTATCACGCGCAGTCCGGCGTCGAGATGCCGCAACCTGGCCTGGCCCTCCTCGTCGGGAGGGAGGAACGCGGGCCGCGGCAGATGGATCGCTCCCGCCACGTGCAGCGTCGTA
Organism: Streptomyces sp. NPDC001137; assembly: GCF_040298885.1. Classification (NCBI taxonomy): domain Bacteria; kingdom Bacillati; phylum Actinomycetota; class Actinomycetes; order Kitasatosporales; family Streptomycetaceae; genus Streptomyces; species Streptomyces sp. NPDC001137. Next base: position 125,522 of record NZ_JBEPBA010000018.1, on the reverse strand, counting down.
CTGGGGCGGGGGGATATGAGTGCGTCCAGACGCTGCCGAGCGGCGTTCTGGCTGCTTCGGTTCTCCTCCGTGCTCCCCTTGATGCGTTTTTCCAGAAGGCGGGCCAGGGCGTTCGCCGCCTCGGCGGGCTGGAGCGGGGCGCTCGGCTGCGCCGGGATCAGGCTGTCGGCGGACGCCTGCGGAACAGTACCTGCGACTCGAGATTTCACACCGGTCTCCCATCAAGCTGTGGACATGACAAATGAACCGATCGGCCATGGTGGTCGGCCGTTCGTGTCCGAGAGTTTTCTGTGCCTTCCGCGACGGCCTGACAGGCCGCCTGTGCGGCCTGTCAGGAGAGGCGCAACCGCCGGATCCGGGGTGCGCGACAGCTTGGGGAAGGCCCGAGAATCCCCTGGTGTCTGCTGATGGGGGTGTCGAAGGGGAGGTCGAACGTGACGTCCTGAGGCATGCGCTTCCTTCCGGGAGACGGCGAGGCAGAGTCCCCCCGGCCCTGCGAACGGGTGGCCGAAATGGCCACCCGTGCCCTCGAACTGAGCTTCTATGGCCGAAAGTTGAACCGAGAAGCGTTACGAGGCTGCCCAGAGCGTAAATGATCTACGCGTGACCTCACCGTGATGTGCGTTACTGCTTATGCCTCATGAGCTGCGTACACTGCCTCCCCTCCCACATAGGTCCGCGCCACACTCGTCCGCGCGATCTCCTCGGCCGGCCCGTCGAACGGGTCGCGGTCCAGGACCACCAGATCGGCCAGGGCGCCGACCCGGATCCGGCCGGTGTCGTCGAGATGGTTCACATGAGCCGATCCCGCGGTGTACGCGGTCAACGCCTCGGCGAGACCGATGCGTTCACCGGGCAGGAACACCGGGGCGCCGTCGCCGTCGGGTGTCACACGGTTGACCGCGACATGGATCCCCTGGAGCGGGTCGGGGCTGCTGACAGGCCAGTCGCTGCCCGCCGCGAGCCGGGCCCCGGAGCGCAGCAGCGCACCGAACGGGTACTGCCACGCGGCCCGTTCGGCCCCCAGGAAGGGAATGGTCAGCTGGTCCATCTGCGGTTCGTGCGCGGCCCACAACGGCTGGATGTTCGCCGTCGCGTCGAGCCGGGCGAAGCGCGCCACGTCGTCGGGATGCACGACCTGAAGGTGCGCCAGATGCGGCCGGGTGTCGCTCGGTCCGTTCGCCGTGCGCGCCGCCTCGACGGCGTCCAGGGCGTCGCGTACGGCCCGGTCGCCCAGCGCGTGGAAGTGGCACTGGAAGCCCAGGGCATCCAACTCGGTCACGTACTTGGGAAGTCGGCCGCGGTCGATGAAGCTCTTGCCGCGATTGGCGGTGGCGCATCCGCACTTGTCCAGATAGGGGTCGAGCAGCGCGGCCGTGCCGTTCTCGGCGACCCCGTCCAGCATCAGCTTCACGGCGCCGGCCCGGAACCGGCCCTGGCTCAACGCGGCGCGTTTCTCGACGAGTTCGGGGATCTGCTCGGCCCCGCGCTCGCGGTCCCACCACAGCGCGCCCACCACACGCGCGGTCAGCGAACCGTCCCGCGCCGCTGCCAGATACGCCCCCGAGGGGTCGTCCATACCGAGGAAGTCCCCGACCAGCGCGTCCTGCCAGGCTGTGATGCCGAGCGCGTGCAGATGGCGCTGCGCGTGCAGCAGCGCCGCCAGCCGGTCGGCCGCGGTGGCCGGGGGAGTGAGCCGCCCGACGAGCTGCATCGCCCCCTCCTGGAGGGTGCCGCTCGGCTGGCCCGCCGCGTCCCGCTCGATGCGCCCGTCGGCCGGGTCCGGAGTGTCGCGGCCGATGCCCGCCAACTCCAGGGCGCGGCTGTTGACCCATGCGCCGTGATGGTCACGGTTGGGCAGATAGACCGGGCGGTCGGGGACGACGGCGTCCAGGAGCTGCTTCGTCGGCGTACCGCCCTCGAAGGCCTCCATGGACCAGCCGCCGCCGAGGATCCACTCCCGCCCGGGGTGCGCGTCGGCGTACGCGCGGACCGCGGCGAGCGTCTCGTGCGCCGTCCGGGCCCCGGTCAGATCGCACTGGCTCAGCTCCAGTCCGGCCGGGACCGGATGGACGTGCGCGTCCTGGAAGCCCGGCAGCAGCAACCGCCCGGCCAGGTCGACCACTTCGGTCCGCGGCCCGGCGAGATCGCGGACCTCGTCGTGTCCTACGGCGGTGATGCGGTCGCCGGTGACGGCCACGGCGGTGGCGGTACGGCCCTCGGGGGTGAGGACCGGGCCGCCGGTGAAGAGAAGGTCTGCGTGCATGTTCCGTTCCTGGTGGGGGTCAGTTGGGGGTGGCGAGCAGCTGCGGCGCCTCGGCGTCCGTGCCGTCGCCCGTGCGGAAGTACGGCGACCTGCGCACCCACTTGGCCCAGGCGGCGGCCACGAAACCAGACGTGATCATCGCCAGGGGAGTCAGGAGCAGGAACCAGCCGTTGTCCGCGCGGAGTTCCAGATGGTCGGTGGAGGAGTAGAAGGACCAGCCGAGGTAGCCGCCGAGTCCGAGCAGCGCCACGGCGCTCAGCGCGGGCAGCACGACCGCCCGTACGCCCTGGCGCCAGTCCTCGCGCAGCAGCGAGCGGAAGCGCGCGGCCGCCGCGAGGGCCGTGAGCGCGTACGAGAGGGCGACCACGATGCCCACCGCGCTCACCGTCGCCATGATCATGTCCGCGAGCCGCGGAATGACCAGGGCGAGGGCCGCGATCGCGGTGGCGAGCGCGCCGATCAGCAGCGTCCCGGCGGCCGGAGTCCCGTACCGGGAGCTGACCTTGGACCACACCGGCCCGAGCGTACGGTCCCGGCTCATCGCGAACATCGCCCGGGCCGTCGGAATCACACCGGCCTGCAGCGAGGCGACCGCCGAGAACATCAGCGCCACCAGAGGGAGCGCGGCCAGCGGCTGGGAGGCCAGCCGGTCCCCGAAGAACGCCAGTCCCTGGGCGCCGTGCCCGGCCAACTCGGGCTCGGACAGCACCCGTTGGAAAGCCACTGAACCGATCAGGAAGAGCGTCAGCATGGTGACCAGGGTGATGATCCCGGCGCGGGAGGCGTCGCGCGGGTCGCGCACCTCCTCGTTCACGCTGAACGCGGCCTCGAAGCCCCAGTAGCAGAACACCGACAGCAGCAGTCCCTGGGCGAGCGCCGAGGCCGACGGGATGGCGAACGGGTCGAACCAGCTCAGGCTGAAGGCGTGCGGCCCGTGGACGATGCCGTAACCGCAGAACCCGAGCAGGACGACGTACTCGAAGACCAGCAGCCCGGTCTGCAGCCGCGCCGCGGTCCGGATGCCGGTGACCGCGGTGAGCGTGACCGCGACCAGGACCACGATGCCGACCGCGGTTGTCTGCACCGTCGAACCCGGATCCAGGGCGAGCCCGGACAGCCGGTGCAGCCCGGCCTCCCCGGCGAGCTGGATCAGCGCCGACCCGGTCACCGCGGTGGTGTACGCGAGGAACGCCAGCGTGGCCACGATGTTCACCCAGCCGACCATGAAGCCCAGCCACGGGCTGAGCGAACGGCCCACCCAGACATAGCCGTTGCCCGCGTTCGGCTCCACCCGGTTCAGCCGGGAGAAGGCGCCCGCGATGCCGAGGACCGGCAGGAACGCCAGCAGCATGATCGCCGGGAGATGCAGGCCGACCACGCCGGCCGTGACACCCAGGCCGATCCCGATGCTGGTGGTGGCGGCCGTGCTGGACGCGGCGATGGCGATGCCGTCGAGCACGCCGAGGGACTTGCGCAGCGCGGGCCGCGCGGGTGGGGCTGCACCGAAGGGCTGGTCGGACATGGCCGGTCTCCGCTCGCACCTGGGGGCCTGGGCGGCCCCGGTGAACGCACATGAAACTGCCCGGGGACTTAACAGGTCAACGGTGTTGTCATAAGGTGCGGGCACCGGCCCCAGGAGGCAGCCCATGAGCGAGCGCGTCGTCCCGCCCACCGCCCGGCAGCGCAGACGGCCCACCAAGCAGGGCGTCGTCCTCTCCGAGGAACTGATCGTCGCCACGGCCCTCAGGCTGATCGAGGAACACGGTGCTGAGGCCCTCTCCGTCCGCCGCCTCGGCCGCGCCCTCGGCGCCGACCCGAGCTCGCTGTACCGCTACTTCCGGCACACCGACGACCTGATGCTCGCCATCGCCGACGAACTCATCGGCCGTACCCTGCGCAGCTGGCGGCCCACCGGCGACTGGCGCGCCGACCTGCGCGACCTCGGCCTGCGCATGCACGCGGGCGCCCTCGCCCATCCGCGGGCGGCCGTCCTGAGCTCGTACCGGGTGACCGGGCGGGCGCATGAGATCCAGGCCGTCGAGACCATCCTCGGCGTGCTGCGCGACGCCGGCTTCCCCGACCCGGACGCGGTGCGCATCTACCACGCCTTCGTCGACCAGTCGCTCGCCTTCGGGGCGCTCGACTCGGCGAGCACGGCGCTGCCGAAGGCCGCTCAGGAGGCGGCGGCGGGGGTGTGGCGGGCCACCTACGCACGACTGCCCGCCGACACGCACCCGCACATCGCCGCGACGGCCCGCCACCTCGTGGCCGACATGCCCCGCAGCTCCTATCCGGCCGCCCTGGACCTGCTGTTGAGCGCTGCGGCGGCACGGCTGGCGGAGATCCGGGCAGACCCCGGCGGGGCGGGCGAGCGGCCTGCCGCCGACTGAATCCGCCGGACCGGGATATCCGTGAGGTACAGGGCCGCGGGGCACGAAGTCCCGCGCCCCGGACCGTTCGGAGGAGACATGCCACTGGTGGAAGCGGGTTATCTGGTGCTCGACTGCCTCGAGCCCGAGAAGCTCGCCGTGTTCTACAAGGAGCTGCTGGCGGCCGAGGAGACGGACGCGACCGCCAACCGCGTGGAGATCAGGGGCGCCGACGGCACCCGGCTGGCCTTCCGCCGCGACGTGAACGCGACGCCGCCGAGCTGGCCGCGCCCCGAGAACTCCCTCCAGGTCCATCTGGACTTCATGGTGGAGGACCTGGACGCGGTGGAGCGCAAGGTGATCGAACTGGGCGGGCGCCCCCTGGACACCAAGGACGCGTCCGGCCCCTTCGAGGAACGCGGCTACGCGGACCCGGCAGGCCACTCCTTCACTCTGCGCCGCACCACACCGACGGCGCCCAAGCAGGGCTGAGACATTCAGGCTCCGGCCGGCGGATCAGCTCCGCTGCGGTTCCCCGCGCCCTGAAGGGGCGCGGGGCCATGTCGATGTGCGGCTCTGCCGCAGGGGCGCGGCCGGCTACGACGACGCCGCAGACGATCGACACCACATCGCCGCTCATGGCGCGGAGCGCCTAGTCCCGGCCGCCCTGGTCGTCGGCCGGCCAGACGCCGGTAGAGCGTTCGATGGCCTTCGCCCCGGTGCGGTCGACCGCACTGCGCACCACGGCGAACAGGGCGCCCTGGACCGCCGCGGCGAGCAGGATCTCTCCCCAGCCGCGGTCCCGGTCCAGGGCGTCCGGTGCGTCCTCCTCGTGCCGCAGCGCCATCCACGTCTTGCGGAAGGCGAGCGAGGCGATCGCCCCGCTGGCCCAGCCCAGGGCGAACCCCAGGGGTTTGTAGGCGAGCGGCAGCTTCAGCTTCCTCTTCTTTGTCTTCGCCACGTCTGTCTCCTTCGTCGGTCAGGGCCGGCCCGGCGCGGCGACCCGCTCACCCACCGGGACGGGCCCCGGCGGCGTCCCGTCACCGAACGGCCGGCCGCCCAGCTCCTCGCGGTGATGAGGCGTCAGCCACCCCGACAGGTCCGGCCCGAGGGGCACGATCCGGGTCGGGTTGATGCCGGTGTGCACCTGGTAGTAGTGCCGTTTGATGTGGTCGAAGTCGACGGTGTCACCGAAGCCGGGCGTCTGGTAGAGGTCGCGAGCGTACGCCCACAGGACCGGATTCTCCGTGAGCTTGAAACGGTTGCACTTGAAGTGGCCGTGGTAGACGGCGTCGAAACGGACCAGGGTGGTGAACAGCCGGATGTCCGCCTCGGTGATCGTGTCGCCGACCAGATAGCGCTGCCCGGCCAGCCGCGGCGTCAGCAGCTCCAGCCGCCGGAAGACACCGGCGCACGCGGCCTCGTACTCCTCCTGGTCCGTGGCGAAACCCGCCCGGTACACACCGTTGTTGACGTCCTCGTAGACGTCCGCCATCACCGAGTCGATCTCGTCGCGCAGGGCGTACGGGTACAGGTCGGGTGCCCCGTCGCGGTGCAGGGCCCGCCACTCGGTGGCCAGGTCCAGGGTGAGCTGCTGGTAGTCGTTGGTCACCAGCTTCCCGCTGGGTATGTCGACGATCGCGGGCACGCTCACGCCGCCCGGGTAGTCGGTCTCCCGCCGGTCGTAGGCCTCGCTGAGGAAGCGGATGCCGAGGACCGGGTCGCGGCCGTCCGGGTCCAGGCTGAACCGCCAGCTGCGGTCGTCCTGGATCGGGTCGGCGATGCCCAGGGACAGGGCGTCCTCGAGGCCGAGCAGCCGGCGCGAGATCAGCGCCCGGCTCGCCCACGGGCAGGCACGGCTGGCCACCAGCCGGTAACGGCCCGCCTCGACCGGCCACCCGTCCCGGCCGTCCGCCGTGATCCGGTCCGTGAAATGGCTCTTGGACCGCTTGAACGTCCTCTGCCCGTAGCTGCTGTTGCCCCCGCCGCCCATGATTCCTCCCTGTGTCGCGTGTCCCCTGAGGACCGGTTCCCCCTGTTCGATGACCGGGTTCCCCGCATTCCTTCGATTCCCCCCAATTTCGCCCGCCCGGTGTGAGCCGCCCTCAGAGGGGCAGTCGGCGGAGGTGAGCGGGACATCCTCGACATCCTCGGACGACAAGGCGGACCGCAGGACACGCGTCACCGTGCTGGTGGCGCTCGCCGCCAACCTTCTGATCGCGGCGGCCAAGGCCGCCGGCGGACTGCTGGCCGGATCACCGGCGCTGCTGTCGGAGGCGGCGCACTCGATGGCCGACAGTTTCAACGAGGTCTTTCTGCTGGCCGCGTTGCGCCGCAGCCGCCGACCGGCCGACAAACGGCACCCCTTCGGCTATGGCAAGGAGCGGTTCTTCTGGTCGCTCCTGGCAGCCGTCGGGATCTTCGTCATGGGCGGCTGCTTCTCCTTCTTCCAGGGCGCCGAGGCCCTCAAGAACGGCGCCGAGGAAAAACTGAGCGGCTATGTCGCGGGCCTGATCGTGCTGGGCGTCGCCTTCCTCGCCGAGGGCGTCTCACTGCTGCGGGCCCTGCACCAGGTGCGCCGCCAGGGCGGCACACAGGGCATGCGCGACCCGGCGCTGCGCACCGTGGTCGCCGAGGACGGCACCGCGGTGCTCGGCGTGACCCTTGCCGCCGCGGGCATGGCGCTGCACATGGTCACCGGGCAGGTGGTGTGGGAGGCGTCCGCCTCGTTCGCGATCGGCGCGCTGCTGGTCTTCGTCGCCTACCACCTGGGCCGCGAGGCCCGCGACCAGCTGATCGGGGAGTCCGCCGACCCTCGCACGGCGGCGCGCATCCAGTCCCTGCTTCAGGCGCAGCCCGAGATCGACAGCGTGGAGGCACTGTTCACGATGAAGACGGGCCTGGACACGGCCCTCGTGGCCGCCCGCGTCGACCTGGTGCCCGGCCTGGACAGCGAGCAGGTCGAGGAGGTCAGCATGCGGATCAAGCGGTCCGTCGCGAGGACCGTGCCCGAGGCCGCCGAGATCTTCCTCGACATCACCGACCGGCCGGCCCATGAGGCACGAGAAAGCCCCGCCGCGACGGGGGAACGCGGCGGGGCCTGACGCACGCGTGCCCGGCGGCACCCGGTTCATGCGTCCTCGAACGAAGATTTTTTCCGGCCGGGTTCGGCGGCCGGTGGGGAGGCCGGCGCATTGCCCGGTTCAGGGGCCGCCGAACCACCCGGCCGGGATCAGTGCCCTCCGTCGGTCGGCTCCAGCACGAACACCGGGATCTCCCGGTCCGTCTTCTTCTGGTAGTCGGCATACGGCGGATACGCCGCCACGGCACGCTCCCACCACTCGGCCTTCTCCGCGCCGGTGACCTCGCGGGCCGTCATGTCCTGCTTCGCCGGCCCGTCCTGGAGCTCCACACGGGGATCCGCCTTGAGGTTGTGGTACCAGACCGGGTGCTTGGGCGCTCCGCCCTGCGAGGCGACCAGGGCGTAGCGGCCCTCGTGCTCGACGCGCATCAGAGGCGTCTTGCGGAGCTTGCCGCTCTTCGCACCCCGGGTCGTGACCAGGACGACGGGCAGGCCGGTGTCGAGGAGCGTCGTCCCCTTCGTGCCGCCGGAGCTCTCGTACAGCTCCACCTGGTCGCGCACCCACTGCGCCGGGCTGGGTTCGTACTGGCCCTCAAGAGGCATGTCATCCGTCCCATCGTCGAGAACTGCGGCTGACTGGCACCGTCCTACAACACCGGTGCAGGCAGGATTCATCCATACCGCACTGCCCTCCGGCGTCGTGATCACGCCACCCGGCGGCGGATCCGTGGCCGGCCGGCGACGCAGCGGCTGCGGCCATGGCCGGATTGCGGAGGCGTCCACCGCCGCTTCGGCCCGATTCAGAAGCAGGAGCGAGCATCCCCGGCCAGAATGCCCGCGCCACCGATCTGGCCGAACTTCACGTCGTCCCATAGATGCCCCGGGCATCTAATGAAGATCTGCACGACGCACTCTTCGTCTGCGAGGTCTTCCATGACGGAAACGGAACCCGTCGCGTTCCCCCAGGACCGGACCTGCCCCTACCACCCGCCCACCGCCTACGACTCCCTGCGCGCCACCCGCCCGCTGAGCAGGATCACGCTCTACGACGGCCGTCCGGCCTGGCTCGTCACCGGGCACGCCCTCGCCCGTGAGCTGCTCTCCGACCAGCGCCTTTCGACCGACCGCACCCATCCCGACTTCCCGGCGCCCACCGAGCGGTTCGCCGCGGTGAAGAACCGGAGGGTCGCCCTCCTTGGCGTCGACGACCCGAAACACCGCACGCAGCGGCGGATGATGGTGCCCAGCTTCACCCTCCGGCGCGCTGTCGAACTGCGGCCGCGGATCCAGCGGATCGTCGGCGAGCGGCTGGACGCGATGATCGCGCAGGGGCCGCCCGCCGAGCTGGTGAACGCCTTCGCGCTGCCCGTGCCGTCGATGGTGATCTGCGCGCTGCTCGGCGTCCCCTATGCCGACCACGAGTTCTTCGAGGGGCAGTCGCGGCGGCTCCTGCGCGGCCCCACGGTCGACGACGTGCAGGACGCACGCGACCAACTGGACGCGTACTTCGAGGAGTTGATCGACAGCAAGCTGAAGCAGCCGGAGCCCGGCGAGGGAGTGCTGGACGAACTCGTCCACCAGCAGCTGCGCGAGGGAGTGCTGGACCGCCAGGAGGTCATCTCGTTCGCGACCATCCTGCTGGTCGCCGGCCACGAGACGACCGCCAACATGATCTCCCTGGGCACCTTCACCCTCCTCCAGCACCCGGAGCGCCTGGCCGAGTTGCGCGCCAACGCGGAGCTCGTGCCCGGTGCCGTCGAGGAGCTGATGCGCATGCTGTCGATCGCGGACGGCCTGCTGCGCAGGGCCACCGAGGACATCGAGGCCGGCGGCACGACGATCCGGGCGGGCGACGGCGTGGTGTTCGCCACCTCGGTCATCAACCGTGACGAGGACGTCTACCCCGCCCCCGACACCCTCGACTGGCACCGCTCCGCCCGCCACCACGTCGCGTTCGGCTTCGGTATCCACCAGTGCCTGGGCCAGAACCTGGCCCGGGCCGAGCTGGAGATCGCCCTGCACACCCTCTTCGAGCGGCTGCCCACGCTCCGCCTCGCAGCCCCCGCCGAAGAGATCCCCTTCAAGCCCGGCGACACGATCCAGGGGATGCTGGAACTCCCCGTGACCTGGTAAGAGGCTCAAGGCCATGCACACCGACACGCACATCGAGATCGACAAGGACGTCTGTATCGGCGCGGGCCAGTGCGCCCTGGCCGCCCCGGGCGTCTTCACCCAGGACGACGACGGATTCAGCACGCTGCTGCCGGGCCGGGAGGACGGCGGCGGCGACCCGATGGTGCGGGAAGCGGCCCGGGCCTGCCCGGTCGGCGCGATCACCGTGTCCGGGGGCTGAGAGCCAGGGTCCGAGTCCCGCTCGGACCGGGGCCGGGGCTCAGCCCGCCCGCAGCAGCAGCCGTGCCGCCTCGCGTGCCTCGCGGGCGGGCTCCGTGCTCTGTGCGATCCCGGCGGTGACCATGGCGCCCTCGGCCAGCAGGAACAGCTGCCCGGCCAGGGCGCCGGGCAGCCCCGCGTCCGCCACGAGCCCGGCGAGATACTCCCGGAACGCCCTCTTGTGCGCCCGCACCTGGGCCGCCACCCGGGCCGACGAGGCGCCCAGCTCACCGTAGGAATTGATCCACGCACACCCCCGGAAGCCGTCTTCGCCGAACCACAGCTCCAGCCAGTCGAAGACCGCCAGGATCCGCTCCTCGGGGCCCTCCCGCCGCTGGACGAACTCGGCGAGCCGGCCCCGCCAGCGCATGTCGCGCCGCTCCAGATACGCCTCCACCAGCTGCTCCTTCGCCGGGAACAGCTGGTAGAGCCGCTTGAGCGAGACGCCCGATGCGCCGCGGATGTCGTCCATGCCGACGGACTGGATGCCCCGTCCGTAGAACAGCTCCTCGGCGGCGTCCAGCGCCTGCTCCCGGGCGACTGCACTGTCCATGACGGCCATGCGGCGTACGACCTCCCCTTGACGTGCTCGCTTGACGCGAGAACGAGCGTTCTCCTACGGTAGCAGCCCGGCGGAGAACGCTCGTTCTCCGCTGCTGTCCGCCCGTCGAGGAGGAACTCATGGCCGCCGACCGCCCACCCCTGCCCCCCTTCACCCGCGAAACGGCCGCGCAGAAGGTCCAGGCCGCCGAGGACGCCTGGAACACCCGCGACCCGCACAAGGTGGCGCTCGCCTACTCGGAGGACTCGGTGTGGCGCAACCGCGACACCTTCGTCACCGGACGGGCCGAGATCGTCGAACTCCTGACCGCGAAGTGGGAGCGCGAGCTGGACTACGCGCTGCGCAAGGACCTGTGGGCCTTCGACGGCAACCGCATCGCGGTCCGCTTCCAGTACGAGTCCCGCGACGCCGACGGACAGTGGTGGCGCTCCTACGGCAACGAACTGTGGGAGTTCGACGAGCACGGCCTGATGGCCCGGCGTGAGGCCTCCATCAACGACGTGCCCATCGAGGAGAAGCAGCGCCGCATCCACGGCCCGCGACCCGAGGCCGAACGGGGACGGTCCTTCCCGCTCGCCTAGCGTGCCCGGTGAGTAGGGTTGCGCGGATGACCGAACAGGCCGAGAAGCCCTTCCTCTACGTCGTCGTGTGCGCCGCCGGGATCGCCGCGGACGTCAGCAAGCTGATCACCGCAGCCCAGGAGCGGGACTGGGAGGTCGGCGTGATCGCCACACCGGTCGCCATGAACGGCTTCTTCGACACCGCCGCCGTCGAGGCGCAGACCGGCCGCCCCATACGCTCCGCCTGGCGCACTCCCGGCGACCCGCGCCCCTTCCCGCCGCCGGACGCCGTCGTGGTCGCGCCCGCCACCTTCAACACCGTCAACAAGTGGGCGGCCGGGCTCGCCGACACCCTCGCGGTGGCCACGCTGTGCGAGGCCTACGGCCTGGGCGTCCCGGTCGCCGTACTCCCGTGCGTCGCCGACGCGCTGGCCGCCCACCCCGCCTACCGGGACAGCCTGGTACGGCTGCGCGGGATGGGCGTCCGGTTCGGCGAGCCGTACTCCGGCGAGCCGGAAGAGGACGGCTCGCGACCGGAGTTCGGCTGGGCGCGGGCGCTCGACCTGATCGAACGGCGGTGACGGGTCAGGCGCAGCGGACCGTCGGTCCCGCCAGCATGCCGCCGGTGTACAGCGCCTGGCCCTGCGGCATCCAGTAGCCCAGCTTGGAGACGACCGTCGAGCAGGCGGACCCGACCGAGGCGCGGACCACGACCGTGGCCGGATGTCCCGGCTGCAGGTCCGTCAGGGCGCAGTCGAGGGCGTACGCGTTCCTGGTGGTCGCGGGATAGCGGCCGGTCAGCGGGTTGACGCAACGGGCGTCCGACGTGGACAGCCGCACCCCCGAACTCTCCTCCCCGATCAGCCCGAACCGCGCGCTGCCGTCCCCCTGTTCGCTGTCGCGGAAGATCCGGTACGTCAGCGTGGTCGCCGCGCCGCGCTGCAGCGTGGCCCGGTCGACCTCGATGCGGTGCGTGGCCGGCGGCTTGGGCGCGGTCAGGCTCAATGTGGCGTGGACGGTGCCGTGCAGGTTCAGTCCGGCGGGCGACGACTTCACGCGGACGTCGGCCGTCACGTCGTACGTCCCCGGGCCGGGATACTCGCCGCCTCCGGGGAGTTTCCCCGAGGCGGCCGTCACGCCGCCCTTGCGCGCGGTCCAGGTGCCCGAGGTCAGACAGGCGCGGTCGTCGTCGTCCTCTCCCGGACCGCTGCAGGTCGCCGGGGCCGACACCGCCATCGTCGGGGTGCCGCTGCCCGCGCACAGACTGACCACGGCACGCTGCCCGTTCGCGCCCCGCAGGACCCCCGCGGGTGCGCACAGCGTCGCGGGTTCCGGCGGCGGACTCGGACTGCTCCACGCGGGCGGGACCAGCATGAGGGGCAGGGCGAGGGTCTGCGCCGCCGTTCCGATCAGGAGCTTCGGCTTCTTCTTCGTGGGGCGTGTCGGCATCGGGTTCCTCCCGCAGGGCCAGGACCGGCCGGGCGCCGGTCACCTGCGCCGAGGATGCGTGAGCGCGCCGACCGCGAGGCGGCTCCCACGCCGGTCGGTCACCTGCGGGCAGCAATGGCCGGTGCCCCGGCCTCCAGGGGCGCGCTGTGTGGACTGCGGCCGAAGTCGTACGCTCCCCTTCGTACCCCTCCCGAAGGCAGGAGCAGCAACGATGCAGTACGTGAAGCTCGGTTCGACGGGCCTGGACGTGTCGCGGGTCTGTCTCGGCTGTATGACCTACGGCCTGCCCGACCGCGGTGTGCACGAGTGGACGCTCGACGAGGAGGCCTCGCGTCCGCTGATCCGGCAGGCGCTGGAGGCCGGGATCAACTTCTTCGACACGGCGAACGTCTACTCCGACGGCACCAGCGAGGAGATCGTCGGCAAGGCGCTGCGCGACTTCGCCGACCGCGACGAGATCGTGCTGGCGACGAAGGTGCACGGCCGGATGCGGCCCGGGCCCAACGGCGGTGGACTCTCCCGCAAGGCGATCATGACGGAGATCGACCACAGCCTGAGCCGGCTCGGCACCGACTATGTCGACCTGTACCAGATCCACCGCTTCGACCCGCACACCCCGGTCGAGGAGACGATGGAGGCCCTGCACGACCTGGTGAAGGCGGGCAAGGTGCGCTACATCGGGGCGAGTTCGATGTTCGCCTGGCAGTTCTCCAAGATGCAGTACACCGCCGAGCGGCACGGCTGGACCAAGTTCGTGTCCATGCAGAACCACTACAACCTCCTCTACCGCGAGGAGGAGCGCGAGATGCTGCCGCTCTGCGCCGACCAGGGCGTCGGCGTCCTGCCCTGGAGCCCGCTCGCCCGCGGCCGCCTCACCCGCGACTGGGGCACGGTGACCGAGCGCAGCGCGGGCGACAACTTCGGCAGCCGTCTCTACCAGGAGGGCGACCGCACCGTCGTCGAGGCCGTCACCCGCATCGCGAACGACCGCGCCGTCCCGCGCGCCCAGGTCGCCCTGGCCTGGCTGCTGCACCGGGACACGGTGGCGGCCCCGATCGTCGGTGCCGCCAAGCCGCACCACATCGAGGACGCCGTGGCCGCCGTCGAACTCGAACTCAGCGACAAGGAGATCGAGGAGCTGGAGGCGCCTTACTCCCCGCATCCCATCGTCGGGCACAGCTGATATCCGCCAGCAGGCGGCTAATGGGGTCCGTGCGGTGCGAACTCCGTGCCGCACGGGCCCGCGCCCTCGCTCTCCGCCAGGACCACGCGCTCGCCGTCCATCGTGAGGGTGCGGTAGTAGTGGCCGATGCGCTCCGCGGAGCGCCCCACGTAGTGGCCGATGAACGACCGGCGGAACCGGTCGGTGGTCCCGTTGGGCTGCGAGCCGTGCACCAGGCTGCCGTTGAAGAACAGGACGTCCCCCGGGGCCATGTCGACCGGCACGGTCGCGAGGCCCGGCGGCGGGGGGACGTACTCCCGTGCGAACGACACCTCGGCGTCCGCCTCCTCCGGACAGAACAGATCCATGCGGTGCGTGCCCGGGACGACCTCCAGGCCGCCGTTGTCCCGGCCGATGACGTCACAGGCCACCCAGGCCGCCACACAGGTGCCCGGCTCCACCCGCAGATAGAAGTTGTCCTGGTGCAGCGCCTGCCCCCGCGCGCCCGGCGGCTTGAAGTAGAACATGCTCTGGGCGGCCAGGACCTCCTCGCCGAGCAGCGCCTCCAGCGCCCCGCGCAACCGGGCGTCGAGCAGGACCCGCAGCGCCGTCTCGCTGATCTCGTGCGGGTGCATCACCCTCGGGTAGGCCGCCAGCGGATCCGCGGAGGCGCGCGGCTCGAAGTGCCCGGGCACCGGCCCGGCCGCGTGCAGCGCCGCGAACTCCGCACACAGCCGGTCGATCTCGTCGGGTCCGAAGAGTCCGCGTACGACGGTGAACCCGTCCTCCTGGAACTGCCTCAGCCCGTCCTGGGTCAGGATGGAAGCGCCGGTGGCGCCCATATCCATGGCTGTCATACGTCCGCTCCTCCGGTCGGGTGTCCTCGGCTCATCACGCTAGGTCGCCGTGCGCGTCAGGAGGATGCCCGTGAACGCTGACGGATTGCCCGAGACTGCTGCGCCCGGCGACCCCGCCCCGCCGCCTGGCCTCGTCGTGGTCGGCCGCTACGACCAGCCGGAGGGCTACGGCGTCAACCGGCCGCGCGGCGCGGACAGCTGGCTGTTCACCTGGACCACCGGCGGACAGGGCCGGCTGCGCCAGGGCGGGGCCGAGGCACGGGCCGGCGCGGGCGACCTGGTGGTGCTCGCCCCGGGCGTCGGGCACGAGTACGCGGTCGAACCGGCCGCCCGCAACTGGCAGTTCTGGTGGGTGCACTGCCAGGCACGCACGTCCTGGGCGCCGTGGCTGCGGCCGTACGACGCCGGTGACGGACTGTTCGTCGTCACCCCGACCCCGGCCGCCCTGCACGGGCGGGTCGACGCGGCCTTCCGCCGGATGCTCGCCGACGCCCGCTGGACCGGCACCGAGTCA
Source organism: Streptomyces sp. NPDC001137 (assembly GCF_040298885.1). Taxonomy (NCBI): domain Bacteria; kingdom Bacillati; phylum Actinomycetota; class Actinomycetes; order Kitasatosporales; family Streptomycetaceae; genus Streptomyces; species Streptomyces sp. NPDC001137. Next base: position 110,310 of record NZ_JBEPBA010000018.1, on the reverse strand, counting down.
CCGCCCGCCGCCGCGCCGGACGACCGGGTCGCCGTGGCGCACGGCACCGCGGCGCGGGAGCTCGCCCTGTCCTCCCTGGAGGAGATCGTCCTGCTCACCGCCGCCACCGCGCGCACCCCGGCCCCGCCGCCCGGGGTCGACGGCCGGGTGCGCCGCGCCGAGGCCCTGATCGCCGCCGACCCGGGCGCCCCGCACACCGTGCGCTCGCTCGCCGAAAGCGTGTCCCTGTCGCCCTCCCGGTTCGCCCACCTGTTCACCCGGCAACTGGGCCAGTCCCCGATGCGGGCCCTGCGCGAGGCCCGGCTGCGGCATGCCGCCCGGCTCCTGGAGCGCACCGACCTGTCCGTGGACCGGGTGGCCGCGGCCTCGGGGTTCGCCAGCCCGTTCCACTTCAACCGGGTCTTCCGCGCACGCTACGGAGTGCCGCCCGGCGCCTACCGGAGAGGCGGCTCAATGGTTAAGACGTGAACCGCAGCACTCCGTCCGGCCCGTGGGATGTGCGGTGGAACGCCTGTTCAATGGTTGCGGAGCGACCCCCGCGCCGACCAACTGAATCCCGTTTCCCATTGCCGCGCCGACAGGCTTGACCATTCGTCAAATCCTGTCGGCGGGCCCGGCGGGCACAAAACCGCTGGATCTCTTGTTAGGGCTGCCTGACCTGTGCAAAGGTGGGCCTGACGGCGCACGGACAATATATTTTCCGGCTGTGTGCACGAGGCCGCTCCCGTTCGACCTACGCTCCAAAAGGGCTTCCCCAGGTGGGCGTTGGAGCTGCCGAATCCTGTACTTATACCAGTTGGTATGGACTTTATGACGCATGCCCCGAGAGGAATGCAGCCGTGAAAGACGCGGGCCTGTCGAATTCCCCCACGCCCGACCGCCGGTTCTTCGTGACGGACGAACAGCTGAGCGCAGAACTGAAGAAGTGGACGGGGACGACTCCCGCGCTGCAGCCCGTTGGCGAACTTCTCGACCGGCACTGGGAAGCGGCGTTCGCCTATGCCCGGCTGTGCACCGACGGTGCCGCTTCGGCGGGAATGCTCACGACCGCCGCATTCACGAGGCTCTTCGGCGAAACCCTGCGGCAGAACGGGCCGACCTCCGCGTGGCGGCCCCAACTCCTCGTCACCGTCCGCCGGATCGCCGCGGAGTGGGACAACGACCACCGGCGCGAACACCTCCACCCGGAGCTGTCCTCCGAGGGCGGGGACCGCGTCGCGGCCCGCCTGCTGCCGCCGTCCGACCGCCGACTGCTGTCCGGGGCCTTCCAGCGGCTGCCCCAGTCGGCCCGATGCCTGCTGTGGCATGTGGAGGTCGAGGCGGAAGCGCTGGGGATACCCGCCGGCCTGTTGGGCATCGAGGAGCAGGACGCCGCCGTCGAACTGGAGCGCGCCCGTGAACGGCTGCGTGAGGAGTGCCTCCAGGTCCACCGCGAACTCGCCCCCGAGCAGGAGTGCCGCCGCTATCTGCGGATGCTGGACGTGACCTACCGGCGCGGCGGGGTCGAGATCGATCCCGACCTGAACACCCACCTGGCCGGCTGCAGGCACTGCAGCCACACCGCCGATCAGCTGGCGCAGTTCAACCAGGGACTCGGCCTCGCGCTGGCCGAGGCGGTGCTCGGCTGGGGTGCGCGGGCGTATGTGGAGTCCCGGCTGGCCTCGCCGACCGAGGAGTCCGGCGCCCTGCCCCCCGAGGTCCCGATCCCACCGATCCCCGGCGAGCCCTTCGCCTCCACCCACCCCGCGCCGGGCACCGGCCCCCGTCCCGGGGGCCGCTCCGCCGCCCGTCGCGCCGCGCACAAGGCCGCCCGGCACGCCGCCGCCCGCCGCCGCAATCTCGCCGCGGCCGTCGTGACGGTGAGCGGGCTGGTCGTCCTCCCGCTGGTCCTGTGGTCCGTGCTCGGCTCCGGCGACGGCACCACCACGGCCGACGGCGACCACCCCTCCGAGACCCCCGGCAGCGGCACGGGCACCCCGTCCGCGGCCCCCTCCTGGGTCGGCACCAGCACGGGCTCCCAGGGCACCATGCGCGGCAAACTGCACAACGCCGACTCCGGGCTGTGCGTCGCCGTCGTGGGCAAGAAGGCCGTCAAGGGAGCCGAGACCGAACTCGCCGACTGCTCCTCGCCGTCCGTCCAGCAGTGGACGTACGAGACCGACGGCCGGCTGCGCAGTGCCGCGGACCCCGACCTCTGCCTCGACTCCCGCCTCGGCTACTCGGTGCAGCTGGCCCCGTGCACGGGCGCCTCCGAGCCGGGTGCCAAGAACATCCGCTACGACTTCACCCTGCAGGGCACCCTGGTGCCGCGCTGGGACCAGGACCTCGCCCTGACCCCCGCGGCCACCGACGGTTCGGGCGCGCTGGTCGTCAAGACCCGCGACGACGGCACCGTCCAGCGCTGGGCGTTCGACACGTCCAAGACGGACCTGCAGATGCAGGTGGTCAACTGGGACGCCGACGACAGCCCCTCGCCCACCCCGAAGGCCACCCCCAAGGCCGCGAGGACACCGAGCCCCACCCCCACGCCGTCCGCGGCTCCCTCGACCGCGTGGCCGACGCCGACGAGCCCCTACCCCTCGAACCCGTACTGCTACTACAACCCGTCCTACTGCGGATGGGGCGGCTACGGCTCGGGCCCCGGCTACGGCGGTGGTGGATACGGCGGTGGCGGCCACCACTGACCGCCGGGCTCAGCCCGCCACCTGGAGCGACAGCCACAGCGCCGCCACGGCCGCGACGAGCGCGGTCGGGGTGGCGAGCAGGCCGAGCCGGGTGAACTCCCCGAGCTGCACCTCCTGACCGTGCCGCTGCACGATGCGCCGCCACAGCAGCGTCGCGAGCGATCCCGCGTACGTCAGGTTCGGGCCGATGTTCACGCCGAGCAGCACCGCCAGCACCGCGCCGGGCCCACCGGCGGCGGTCAGCGGCAGCAGGACCAGCACCGCGGGCAGATTGTTGATCAGGTTCGCCAGTACGGCGGCCAGCGCGGCGATGCCCAGCAGCGCGAGCAGCCCCGAGCCGCCGGGCAGCACATGGCCCAGCGCATCCGCGAGCCCGTTGTCGACGACGGCCCGCACCACGATGCCGAGGGCGAGGACGAAGGCCAGGAACGCCGGGGACGAGGCCCGCACCACCGACAGTGGGGTGGCCCTGCGCCGTACGAGCGCGCGGCCCGCCAGCACCAGCGCGCCGGCCGCGGCCACCCAGGCCGGGTCGATGCCGACCGCGGAGGCCACGACGAATCCGCCCAGTGTGCACCCCACCGTGATCAGCGCGAACAGTGGCAGCGCGGGCGTCTGCCCGGGCTCGGGGGAGTGGACGGACGCGGCCAGGTCCTCGTCGAAGAACCGCCGGAAGACCAGGTACTCGGCACCGATCGCGACCAGCCACGGCAGCGCCATCAGCGCCGCGAACCGGGTGAAGCTCAGCCCGCTCGTCTCGAACGCCAGCAGGTTGGTGAGGTTGGAGACGGGCAGCAGCAGCGAGGCGGTGTTCGAGAGGTGGGCGCACGCGTAGAGGTGCGGTCTGGCCCGCACCCCGGCCCGGGCGGCGGTGGCGAGCACCACCGGCGTCAGCAGCACCACCGTGGCGTCCAGGCTGAGCACGGCCGTGATCGCCGACGCCAGCACGAAGACCGCCGCGAGCAGCCGTCCGGGAGAGCCCGCCGCCCGCCGGGCCATCCACGCCCCGCACGCCTGGAACAGCCCCTCCACGTCACAGAAGTGGGCCAGCACCAGCACGGCCGCGAGGAAGCCGACCACGGGCCCGAGGCTGGCGGCCTCCTCCCGGGCGTGGTCCAGGGAGATCGCGCCGGTGGCGATGACGATCCCCGCGGCCGGGACCGCCAGCACGGCCTCCGGCAGGCCCTTCGGGCGCAGCACCGCCCAGGCGAGGACCGCGACGAGCAGGGCGGCGGAGAGTATTTCAGCGAGCGCGGTGTTCAGGGCAGGGTCCTTCAGGGCGGATCAGGGCGGGGAGCCTTCAATGAAAACAGGTCACGGTAAGAGCTCCGCCGGGGGCCCGCCCGTTCAGGGCCCGGTGCCAGCGCTGAGCACGGTCGGGAACACCGAGGACGCGTTGCCGGACGGGGGGCCTGACCGCCTGGGTCAGGCCGGCCCTGGCACCCTCGTCCGGCGCGAAAGGCACGGTTTCGGGATTGCCGTGGAGCGGGTCAGGGTCCGGTGCCCGGGCTGAGTACGGTCAGGAACACCGAGGACGCGTTGCCGGACACGGGGACCTGGCCGCCCTTCCAGGTGACCGTGAGGTGGTCCCGCTCGTCGGGGGGCGTTACCAGCAGCGAGGCGGGGGTGGCCGGGTTCGCGCCGCTGACCTCCGGGTTGGAGAACGTCAGCCCCGCCCAGGCGCTCTTGCCCGGCGCCAGCGTCACCGTCGTGGGAGTGCCCGAGGAGCGCTTCGGGTCCGGGCCCAGCTGCCGGCCCGAGGCGTCCACGAAGGCGGCGCCCGGATAGCCGCGAACCGTGCAGCTGCGGGAGGACGCGTTGGTCAGGACGACCGGGAAGTTCTCCTGCCCGGCACCGGGGTCGTTCGGCCCGACGGTCGCCCGCAGGTCCGACGTGTGGCACCGGCCTCCCGTGCTGCCGCCCGGCGTGGACTGCGCCGCCGACGCGGTCAGCGTGGCGCCGCCGGGAGCGGTGTTCTCCGCGGAGGCGGACGCGCTCGCCGAATCGGTGCTCTGGTGGCCGCCGGTGGCGGGCGCGGCCGTACCGGGCAGCGTCGTCGGAGCGCTCGCCGTGCCGTCGCCGCCGCTGCCGCAGGCCGTCAGCAGACCGAGCACCGCGACCGCACTCGCGAGCAGGGCCGCCCGGTGGACGGAGGGGGACTTCTTCGCCATGTGCCTCAACACTCCCGGAGATTCCTCGCACACGTCGTGGCGTGTACGTACGGCGCTGATGTGCCCCGTCATGCAGGTCCGATGCGTGCCGGGACGAAAAAGTTCGCGCGCCCCGAGTCTTTCGCGTCAGCTTCCGATGCGTACGGAGGCGAGGATGCGGTCGGTCGCATGCGCTCGGCCATTCTGGCGGATCTGCACGTACACCCGAGTCTGCTGCCTGCCGTCCGCCGGGGCGAGCGCGGCCTCCGTGACTGACCCGCCGCCCGGGCAGCCGTCCCAGGTGCGGACCCGGCCGTGCCACACGGCGCCGGCGTAGGCGCGGGCGCCGTCGTAGTGGCAGCCGGGGTGAGTGAGGGCGTTCACCGCGGCCGTGAGGTCGCCGTGCCCGCTCAGGCCCACCAGCACGCCGTTCACCTCGGCCGTCAGGTCCTGCCACGCGGTCAGGCGGTCCGCGACGGCGAACCCCGGCTCATGACCGGAGGGCAGGCCGAGCGCCCGCGGATCCCACCCGGAGTCGCGCACCTGCCGGTCCCAGCCGCGGGGAACCTCGGCGACGACTCGGCCGGTGGTGTCCGAGACCCGCACATCCGTGGTGGCCGGGGCCTGCCGGTCGACCAGCGCCAGCGTCACTCCGACGGCCGCGACCACGGCCACGGCACCCGTAAGGGTGAGGGCCGTGCGGTGTCTTCGGGGCCGGTGACCGGAGGAGGCCAGCCGTTCCAGCTCCTGCGCGAAGGCCTCGGCATCGGGCCAGCGGCGTCCGCGGTCCGGCGCCAGCGCCCGCATCAAGGCCCGCCGGACGTCAGGAGCCAGATCCGGGCGCAGCCGGTCCGGCCGTACGACTCTGCCCGGCTCACCGGGAACCACGCCGGTGACCAGGTGGTAGGCGACCGCGCCCAGGCTGTACACATCGGCCCGGGCGTCGATGCCCGCGCCGGCCTCGGCCTGCTCGGGCGGCCGGTATCCCGCCGAACCGGCGGCCTGCGTGAGCCCCGAAGCCTGCGCCAGGCTCTTGGCAAGACCCAGGTCGGCGAGCAGCACCCGCGACCCGCCGTCGGGGGAGGAGCACAGCAGTACGTTGCTCGGCTTGATGTCCCGGTGCACGATCCCCGCCGCATGCAGCGCCGCCGCACCACGGGCGGCCAGCGCCGTCAGCCGCAGCGCCTCCGGGACCGGCAACGGACCGCCGGCCAGCAGATCCGCGAGGGTGCCGCCGTCGGCGTACTCCATCACGAAGTACGGTCTCCCGTCCGGGAGTTCACCGATGTCGTGGACCTGCACCACCCGGTCCGAACCCGCCCGCCGCAGCATCCGCGCCTCGGCCAGGAACCGCTCCCGCACATCGAGCCGGTGCGACCAGTTGTCGGCGAGGACCTTGACCGCCACCGGCCCGTCGAGCTCGTCGTCATGGGCCAGCCAGACCGTGCCGAACGCGCCCGTACCCAGGCGCCGTTCGAGGCGGTAGCGCCCGATCCGCTCGACGGAATGCATACGACTATCATGCCTGGACGTGGATCGTTCCCGAGGAGAGCCCCAGGTCGCGCCCACCGAGGACCTGGCCCGCAGTGCCGCGGCGGGCGACCCGGAGGCGCTGGAGGGACTGCTCCGGGCGATCGGGCCCGAGGTCGTCCGGCGCTGCGGCCGGTTCCTGCCCTGCCGCGAGGACGCGGAGGAGGCCGCGCAGGACGTCCTGCTCCAGGTCGCCCGGAAGATCTCCACCTTCCAGGGCCGCAGCCGCTTCAGCACCTGGCTCTACACGGTCGTCGCCAACTGCTGCCGTCAGAAGTACCGCGAACTCAAGCGGCGCTCGGCCGAACAGCCGGCCCCGATCGACGCGGGCCAGGTCACCGATCCGCGCACGACCAGCGTCATCGCCGGCTCCCGCCTCGACCTGCTGGAGGCCCTGGACCGCCTGGAGCGCGAACACCCCCAACTCGTCGAGCCCCTGGTCTACCGAGACATCTGCCAGCTCGACTACGCAGCGGCAGCCGAGCGCGCAGGCATCCCCCTCGGCACCTTCAAGTCCCGCCTCCACGAGGCCCGCAAACAGATAAGACCCTGGCTGCTGGAAGCACCCTGATCGATAGCGCCCCAAAGGGGCGCGGGGAACTGCGCGACCAGCCATGACGCAGCCGCAGAGACAAGACGACCCGAACCTGCACAACCCGCGGAGCGTCACTCGTCGAGCAGCCCGATCTCCGCCCAGATCGTCTTCCCGTCGGCGGTGTGCCGGCTCCCCCACCGCTGCGTGAGCTGAGCGACCAGCAGCAGCCCCCGCCCGCCCTCGTCCCACGTCTTCGCACGCCGCAGGTGCGGAGCCGTGTGGCTGGTGTCCGAGACCTCGCAGATCAGCGTGGCCTCGTCGTGGATCAGCCGCAGCCGGATGGGGTGGGCGCCGTACCGGATCGCGTTCGTGACGAGCTCGCTCACCACCAGCTCGGCGGTGAACCCCGCCTCCTGCAGTCCCCAGGTGTCCAGCTGCTCGACGACCTGCTTGCGGATCGGCGCCACCAGGGCCGGGTCGGCGGGGATGTGCCAGGTCGCCACCTGCGAGGACGGCAGCCCGCGGGTGCGGGCCAGCAGCAGGGCCACGTCGTCCAGGGCGCCGCCCGAGGGCAGCAGGGAGTGCAGCACCCGGTCGCAGGTCTCGTCCAGCGAGTCGGAGTACGTCTCCAGCGCGTCGCACAGCATCCGGTGACTGGTGTCGACGTCCCGCTCGCGCGTCTCGATCAGGCCGTCCGTGTAGAACGACAGCACGCTGCCCTCGCGCAGCTCCAGCTCGGCCGATTCGAACGGCAGCCCGCCCAGGCCCAGCGGCGGCCCGGCCGGCAGGTCCACCTGCTGCGGAACGCCGCCCGGCGGGACCACGACCGGCGGCGGATGCCCCGCCCGGGCCAGGGTGCACCGGCGCGACACCGGGTCGTAGACCGCGTAAAGGCAGGTGGCGCCGACCTCGCCGGGGCTGCCGTCGTTGCCGGCCTCCGCGGACAGCCGCACGACCAGATCGTCCAGGTGGGTGAGCAGCTCGTCGGGGGCGAGGTCGATGTCGGCGAGGGTGCGCACGGCGGTGCGCAGTCGGCCCATGGTGGCCGAGGCCTGGATGCCGTGCCCGACGACATCCCCGACGACCATGGCGACCCGCATCCCCGACAGCGGGATCACGTCGAACCAGTCACCGCCCACACCCGCCCGAGCCGCGGGCAGATAGCGCGAGGCCGCATCCACCGCGGCGGTGCGCGGCAGTGAGCGGGGCAGCAGGCTGCGCTGAAGGGCGAGGGCCGTCTCCCGTTCGCGGGAGAAGCGGCGGGCGTTGTCGATGCAGACGGCGGCCCGTGTGGTGATCTCCTCGGCCAGCAGGACGTCGTCGGCGGAGAAGGGGTCCGGTCGCCGGAACCGGGTGAGGACCGCGACACCGAGGGTCTGACCGCGGGCCTGGATCGGCACGGACATCGTGGAGTGGATGCCGTACTCCTTGACCCGGTCGGCGCGTGTCTTGTGCCAGCTGAGCCACTGGTCGAGGGCGCCCGAGGAGACGGACGCGACGATCGTACGGCCCGCGATCAGCGAGTCGGCCTGCGGCGAGCCGGCCGGGTAGTGCTCCAGCTGCCCGGGCTGGAGGACGGCCTCGGGCGTGCCGGGATTGACCGAGAGGTGTGCGGCGCGGCGCAGCCCGACGGGGGCGGTCAGCCTGAGCGGTGGCTCGCCGCCGTGCTCCTGGAGGTCCAGCAGGTCGACGCTTACCAGGTCGGCCAGGGCGGGCACGAGAACGTCCGCGAGCTCCTGCGTCGTACGGGTGATGTCGAGTGTGGATCCGATGCGCACACTCGCCTCGTTGACCAGCTGCAGCCGCTCCCGGGCGAGGTAGTTGTCGGTGAAGTCGTGCGCGGCCAGGCACACGCCCCGCACCCGCCCCTGGGCGTCGGTGACCGGCGCCATCCGGGCCAGCCAGGCGTGCGCGCGGTCCTCGCCGCCGGTGCGCATGTACGTCTGGACGTCCAGCGGGCGCCCGGTGGTGAGCACGTGCACCATGTGCGCCTCGAGCTCCTCGCTCTGCGGTTTGCCGCCGATCTCGGCCAGGCGCAGCCCCCGCATGCGCTCCTCCGGCAGGCCGATCACGTCAACCATGGCGTCGTTGACCCTTCTCAGCCGCAGCCGCTCGTCGTACACGGCGACCGCGCAGGGCGACTGGGTGAGCGCCGCCTGGGCCAGCGGGTCGTCGGGGGAGTCGGGGGCGGCGCCGTCCAATGGGCTGAAGACGAGCCACCGGCCGGGCGTGTCGTCGCGCGAGGGACGATGGTGGGCGAGCAGCCAGACGGACACCTCGTGGCCGTCGCGGTGGCGCAGTGCGACGGTGCCGTCCCAGCGGGCCCCGGCGGGGGCGAGGACATCCCTGTCCGCCAGCAGGTTCCGGCCGGGACGGCCCACCACCTCGGTGACCGGCCAGCCCAGCAGCCGCTCGGCACCCGCGTTCCACTCGAGAAGCGTGCCGGATTCATCGATGACAGCCCGCGCCGTCGCGGCATCGTCGAACGGATACTCCGGGCTCATCGTCGCCACTCCATCGCGAACACTCACAGTGAACCGCCGGATCACTTGAGTTCCAGCCTAGTCCGTCGGCGATCCGCGCGGACGGGAACCCCCGGGGGCCGCGCGGCGGCCGGTCAAGGGGCAATTCCGGCCGTTGTGACCCCTGGGGCAGAAGGGCACTACCGCACCCTTGACGGCCCTGTGTGGCGCCGCGTCAGAATCTGTTTGTTCACGATCAGTTGTGAGTACTTCTGGGCCCTGATGAGGGGGAGCCGCCATGACAGTGACTCGGAGATCGGTTCTGCTCGCTTCCGCCGCCGCGCCGGCCGCCGGAGCGCTTCTTGCCACCCCGGTGGCCCGGGCCGCCGAGGCCGCCGCGGGCGGATCCGGCCGCCGTACCCTCGCCCTGCGCGACGGCTGGCGTTTCGCGCTGGTCAACCCGGACGGGATCACCGATCCGAGCGGTGCCTACGCACGGGCCGCCGACCCCGGTTACGACGACTCGGGCTGGCGCCAGGTGGCGGTGCCGCACGACTGGAGCATCGAGCAGACCCCGACCACCGAGCACGGCACCACCAGCGGCACCGGCTTCTTCCCCGGCGGCCTCGGCTGGTACCGCCTCGCCTTCACCCTGCCGGCCGCCTTCGCGGGCAAGCGGATCTCGGTGGAGTTCGACGGCGTCTACATGGACTCCTACGTCTACTGCAACGGCACCCAGGCCGGCCGGCACCCCTACGGCTACACCGGCTTCGCCTTCGACCTGACCGGCCTGCTGCACACCGACGGCACCACCGAGAACGTGATCGCCGTCAAGGTGCAGAACCAGCTCCCCAGCAGCCGCTGGTACTCGGGCAGCGGTATCTACCGCGAGGCCCGCCTGGTCGTCACCGAGCCGGTGCACGTCGAGCGCTGGGGCACCCGCGTGACCACGCCGGACGTCACCGCGGAGCGGGCCCTCGTACGCGTACGGACCTCGGTGGTGAACGAGTCCGGCGCCGCGAGCCAGGTCGAGATCCGCTCGACGGTCAAGGACCCCGAGGGCCGTACGGCGGCTCGCGCCGCCACCACGGTCCCGGTGACCGACAAGGCGGCCGAGACCCACGAACTCACCGTTCCCCGGCCCAAGTTGTGGGGCATCGAGGCCCCGCACCGCTACACCCTGGAGACCGAACTGCGCGTCGGGGGCCGGACCGTCGACACCTACCGCACCCCCTTCGGCATCCGCACCTACCGATTCGACCCCGACGAGGGCTTCTCCCTCAACGGCACCCACACCAAGATCAAGGGCGTCGACCTGCACCACGACCAGGGTGCCCTCGGAGCCGCGATCAGCATCGACGCCGTGCGCCGGCAGATGACCATCATGAAGTCGATGGGCGTCAACGCCTTCCGCACCTCGCACAACCCGCCCTCGCCGCAGATGATCAAGGTCTGCGAGGAACTGGGCATCGTGATGATGGTCGAGGCCTTCGACTGCTGGCGGACCGGCAAGACGAAGTACGACTACGGCCGCTTCTTCGACGAGTGGTGCGAGAAGGACGCCACCGAGATGGTCCTCGCGGCCCGCAACTCGCCCGCCGTGGTGCTGTGGTCCATAGGCAACGAGATACCCGACTCCACCTCCACCGCCGGACTCGCCATGGCGGACCGGATCATCGGTGCCATCAAGGCGGCGGACGACACCCGGCCGGTCGTCATCGGCTCGAACAAATACCACGGTGTGCCCGCCACCGGCTCCGCGGCCGACCTCATGCTCGCCAAGCTGGACGGCCTCGGCCTCAACTACAACACCGCCAAGTCGGTGGACGCCCTGCACGCCAAGTACCCCAAGCTGTTCCTCTTCGAGTCGGAGTCCTCCTCGGAGACCTCGACCCGCGGCTCCTACCAGGAGCCCGAGCACCTCAACACCGGCGAGAACCACACACCCGGCAGACGCGAGGTCTCCTCCTACGACAACAACCTCGCCTCCTGGACCATGAGCGGCGAGTACGGCCACAAGAAGGACCGGGACCGCAAGTGGTTCGCCGGGCAGTTCCTGTGGTCCGGGATCGACTACATCGGCGAGCCGACGCCGTACGACGTGTTCCCGGTCAAGGCGTCCTTCTTCGGCGCGGTCGACACGGCCGGCTTCCCCAAGGACATGTACTACCTGTTCCAGAGCCAGTGGACCAGCGAGCCCATGGTCCATCTGCTGCCCATGAGCTGGAACCACGAGCCGGGCGACACGGTCGAGGTGTGGGCCTACTCCAACGTCGACACCGTGGAGCTGTACCTCAACGGAAGGTCCCTCGGCACCCGCACCTTCGACACGAAGAGGACCACGGACGGCCGTACGTATCTGGAGACCACGGAGGCCACCGGCGACGACAAGACCTTCACCACCGGCCCCTACCCCGGCAGTTACACCAGCCCGAACGGCAGCGCCGGCAAGCTGCACCTGACCTGGAAAGTTCCGTTCCAGCCGGGCGAGTTGAAGGCGGTGGCCCGCAGGGGCGGGAAGGTGGTCGCCACCGACGTGCTGCGCACGGCGGGCGAACCGCATGCCGTGCGGCTCACGGTGGACCGCAAGTCCCTTGCCGCGGACGGGCGTTCGCTGGCGTTCGTGACCGCGGACGTCGTCGACGCCCGCGGGGTCGTGGTCCCCGACGCCGAGCATCTGATCACCTTCGACGCGACGGGCGGATCCCTCGCCGGGCTCGACAACGGCCGGGAGGAGAGCGCCGAGCGCTACCAGGCCACCACCCGTACCGCCTTCCACGGCAAGGCCCTTGCCATCGTGCGCGCCGGTACCAAGGCCGGCACCCTGAAGGTGACCGCGCGGGCGGAGGGACTGCGGGCGGGAACGGCGACCGCGCGCACCACGCCCGCCCGGTCGGCCGCGACCACCCCGGCGGCCGCCTTCGGCCCTGAGCACCCGGCGCCCCCGAACTACCCGTATGCGGACGCCAGTTACTCCGGCCGCCCCGACACGCTCCCCGCCGCGATGCTCGACGGCGACGCGGCCACCGGCTGGTCCAACGCCTTCACCAAGTCGGCGACGGCCCTGCTGCCCGCCTTCAACGGCGCGCGGGAAGCGGACTGGGTCTCGGTGGACTACGGGCGGACCCGGACCTTCGACCGGGTGGAGGTCTCCTTCACCGTTGACGCGAGGCACAGCCTGCCCGCGTCGGTGGAGGCGGCCGTGTGGGACGGGCGCCGGTATGTGCCCGTCACCGGGGCGGCGGTCGACTGGGCCACCACCTCGGACGCGCCCACCGTCCTCAGCTTCGACGCGCTGCGTGGCTCCCGCCTGCGGCTCTCGCTGACCAGCGCGCACCCGGGCGAAGTCCTCGGGGCCGTGCGGATCAGCAAGTTGGAGGCACCGGGCGGCTGAGCGGCCATGGCGGTCCGGGCGGGAAACCAGTCCTGTCCGGACCGTTGACGGAGTGTCATGGCGCGAACAAGCATGAGCTGCGTCCGCATCTGGGAGCGCTCCCACCCCGTTGGGTCGGCGAGCGTCACCCGTACCTCCGCCAGAGGAGCCCAGACGTGAAACGACGCAGAACCGTTCTGCTGACCCTGACGGCCCTGTTGGGGACGGCGCTGACCGGGGTGCCGGCCCCTCCGGCCGCCGCCGACGAGGTCGAGCAGCTCAAGAACGGCACCTTCGACACCACCACCGACCCCTGGTGGGCCACCACCAATGTCACCGCCGGCCTGTCCGGCGGACAGCTGTGCGCGGATGTGCCGGGCGGCACCGCCAACCGCTGGGACGCCGCCGTCGGCCAGAGCGACGTCACCCTGAAGAAGGGAGAGTCGTACAAGTTCAGCTTCAAAGCGACCGGTTCGCCCGAAGGGCACGTGGTGCGGGCGGTCGTGGGGCTCCAAGTGGCGCCGTATGACACCTACTTCGAGGTCAGCCCGCAGCTGAGCGTGTCCGGCAACACCTACTCGTACACCTTCACCTCACCCGTCGACACCACCCAGGGCCAGGTCGCCTTCCAGGCCGGCGGCAGCACGGACGCCTGGCGATTCTGCATGGACGACATATCGCTGCTCGGTGGCGTCCCGCCCGAGGTGTACCAGCCGGACACCGGGCCGCGGGTCCGCGTCAACCAGGTCGCCTATCTGCCCTCCGGCCCCAAGAACGCCACCCTGGTCACCGACGCCACCACGAGACTGCCCTGGCAGCTGAAGGATGCCGACGGCGCGACGGTCGACCACGGATGGACCGTGCCCCGCGGGGTCGACGTCTCCTCCGGGCAGAACGTCCACTCGATCGACTTCGGTGACTACCGCAGACAGGGCAAGGGCTTCACGCTGGTCGCCGACGGGGAGACCAGCCGCCCGTTCGACATCGGCACCGGCGCCTACGAGCAACTGCGCCTGGACTCGGTGAAGTACTACTACACGCAGCGCAGCGGCATCGCGATCCGCGACGACCTGCGTCCCGGCTACGGCCGGGCCGCCGGGCACCTCGACGTTGCGCCGAACCAGGGCGACGGCCACGTTCCCTGCCAGCCGGGCGTGTGCGACTACACCCTCGACGTCACCGGCGGCTGGTACGACGCCGGGGACCACGGCAAGTACGTCGTCAACGGCGGCATCGCCACCTGGGAGCTGCTGAGCACGTACGAACGCGAACTGCTGGCCCGCACGGGGGAGTCGGAGAAGCTGCGGGACGGCACCCTCGCCATCCCGGAGAGCGCGAACAAGGTGCCCGACATCCTCGACGAGGCCCGCTGGGAGCTGGAGTTCCTGCTGAAGATGCAGGTGCCCGACGGGCAGCCGCTGGCCGGCATGGCCCATCACAAGATCCACGACGCGCAGTGGACCGGCCTGCCCCTGCTGCCCAGTGACGATCCGCAGAAGCGCGAACTGCACCCGCCGTCCACCCAGGCGACCCTCAACCTGGCGGCGACGGCCGCCCAGGCGGCCCGCCTCTACCGCCCCTACGACCGCGCCTTCGCGGCGAAGGCCCTCACGGCGGCCCGCAAGGCCTGGACGGCGGCCCTCGCCCACCCGGCCATGTACGCCTCCGCCAGTGACGCCACCGGAGGCGGCGCCTACGACGACACCAACGCGAGCGACGAGTTCTACTGGGCGGCCGCGGAGCTGTATCTCACCACCGGCGAGAAACAGTTCGCGGACCATGTGCGCAACTCCCCGGTGAACACCGCCGACATCTTCGGCCCGCTCGGCTTCGACTGGGGAAGGACCGCGGGGGCGGGCCGCCTCGACCTCGCGACCGTGCCCAGCAAACTGCCCGGCCGGGACAGGATCCGCCAGTCCGTCGTCAAGGGCGCCGAGCGCTACCTGGCCACCCTGAAGTCACAGCCGTACGGCATGCCGTACGCGCCCGACGACAACGTCTACGACTGGGGCTCCAGCCACCAGATCCTCAACAACGCGGTCGTCCTGGCGACGGCGTACGACATCTCCGGTGCCGCCAAGTACCGGGACGGCGCGGTCCAGAGCATGGACTACATCCTCGGCCGCAACGCCCTGAACATGTCGTACGTCACCGGCTACGGCGAGGTCAACTCCCACAACCAGCACAGCCGTTGGTACGCCCACGAGCTCGACCCGAAGCTGCCGAACCCGCCGCACGGAACGCTGGCGGGCGGGCCGAACTCGTCCATCCAGGATCCCTACGCACAGAGCAAACTCCAGGGCTGTGTCGGTCAGTTCTGCTACATCGACGACATCCAGTCCTGGTCGACCAACGAGACGGCCATCAACTGGAACGCGGCCCTGGCCCGGATGGCGTCCTTCGTGGCGGACCAGGGCTGACACCCGTCAGGGCTGCGGCTCGCGCTCCACGAGCTCGGGTCGTGGCTCGTGTTCCACGAGTTCCCCCTGCCGCCGGTGGGCGGTGAGGGTGTGCAGCTCGGCCTGATCGAGCGGCTGGTGCACCTCGACGTACTCGCCGTGCGGCAGCCGCTTGATCAGACCCGTCTCCCGGCCGTGCAGCACCAGCTCCGCATCCCGCAGTTGCAGACCGAGGCAGATGCGGCGGGTGACGACGAAGACGACCGTGGGCAGGACGAACACCGCCACGCGGACCATCCAGGTGACCGTGTTGATCGACAGGTGCAGACGGGTGGCCACGATGTCGTTGCCGCCGCCCGCCAGCAGGATCAGATAGAGGCTGATCCAGGCCGCGCCGATCGCGGTGCGGACCGGGCGGTTGCGCGGGCGGTCCAGGAGGTGGTGCTCGCGTTTGTCGCCGGTCGCCCGCGCCTCCAGGAACGGGTAGATCCCGATGAAGACGAGGAGCAACGGGAAGACCACGACCGGGATCAGCACGCCGAGGACGAGCGTGTGACCCCACAGGGTGATCTCCCAGCCCGGCATCACCCGCACCAGGCCCTCCGCGAAGCCCAGATACCAGTCGGGCTGCGCGCCCGTGGAGACCTGGTCGGGGCGGAAGGGGCCGTACACCCAGACCGGGTTGATCGTCGCCACCGCCGCGACCACCGTCAGCGCGCCGAAGACCAGGAAGAAGAAGCCGCCCGCCTTCGCCAGGTACACCGGCATGAACGGCGTTCCGACGACGTTGCGTTCGGTGCGTCCCGGGCCCGCGAACTGCGTGTGCTTGTGGTACACGACCAGGATGAGGTGCGCCACGACCAGCGCCGCCATGATGCCGGGGATCAGCAGGATGTGCAGCGAGTAGAAGCGGGCCACGATTTCGTGGCCGGGGAACTCGCCGCCGAACAGGAACATCGACAGATACGTCCCGACGACCGGCACCGACAGCAGGGCGCCGTTGACGAAGCGCAGGCCCGTGCCCGACAGCAGGTCGTCCGGCAGCGAGTAGCCGAACAGGCCCTCGAACAGGCCGAGGAACAGCAGCAGCCAGCCGAACAGCCAGTTGACCTCGCGGGGCTTGCGGAACGAACCGGTGAAGAAGTGCCGCATCATGTGCGTCAGCATCCCGGCGACGAAGACCAGCGCCGCCCAGTGGTGCAGCTGCCGGATCAGCAGCCCGCCGCGCACGTCGAAGCTGATGTGCAGCGTGGAGGCGTACGCCTCGGACATCCGCACGCCGTTGAGCGGGACATAGCTGCCGTGGTACGTCACCTCGTTCATCGAAGGATGGAAGAAGAGGGTGAGGTACACGCCGGTCAGGACCAGCACGACGAAGCTGTACAGGCAGATCTCGCCGAGCAGGAACGACCAGTGGTCGGGGAACACCTTGCGCAGGTACTTCCTGCCCAGTGAGTGGATGCCGAGGCGTCCGTCGAGCCAGTCGGCGACCCGCTCGCCCCGGCCCGCTGTCTGCGTGGCGGTCACTCGTCCTCCTCGTCGTCGTCCTTGTGCACGTGCGTGAGCTTGTCGGGGTTGCTGACGATGTAGACGCCGTTCACCCGGTCGCCCTCGGGCGTGAGGTCCATGACCATCACGGCGTACGGCGAGTCGCCCTCGAACAGCACCGCGGCCTCGTCGCCGTTGACCCGGCGGTAGCGCAGGTCGAGCTGCTGGGGGCCGCGCCGCGCCGCGTACGAGGTGATGAGGCGGACCGCCTTGTCCCGGCCGTGCACCGGGCGCAGCCCCGCCTGCCTGCGCTTGCCGCCGCCGTCCGTCCACACCGTGACGTCCGGCGCCAGGATCTCCATCAGCTCGCCGATGTCCCCGCCGAGCGCGGCCCGCACGAACCGCTGGGTCGCCTCCTGCCTGACGCGCGGATGCGCCCGGTAGCGCGGCCGGCGGGCCAGCACATGCTCCCGCGCGCGATGCGCCAGCTGCCGTACGGCCGCCGGGCTGCGGTCGATGATGTCCGCGATCTCGGTGTGGGCGTAGCCGAAGACCTCGCCCAGGACGAACACCGCGCGTTCCAGCGGGGTCAGCGCCTCCAGGACCACCAGCATCGCCAGGGACACGGACTCGCCCCGCAGCACCGGGTCGTCGGCGCTCGCCTCGTCGGCGACCAGTGGTTCGGGCAGCCACGGGCCGACATACGTCTCGCGGCGGCGGGCGATCACGGCCTGCCGCCGCAAGGCCTGGTTGACGGCGATCCGGACCAGGTAGGCGCGCGGGTTGGTGATCCCGCCGACACCCCGGCCCGACCACGCCAGCCAGGTTTCCTGCAGCACGTCCTCGGTGTCGGCGACGCTGCCCAGCATGTTGTAGACGAGGCTGAACAAGAGCTCCCGATGGTGCATGAAGACATCGGTCGCCTCGTCGGCGACCGGACTTCCGGTGTCGTGCGTCATGTGTGGGCCTCCCCGCTGCCGCGCTCACTACTTCGAGGGCCGGGAGGGGTCCGAATGTGACATGAAGCGGGCGCAATGTGACCTACGTCTCAGCACATTCGCCTCGTGTCACACCCGCCCGCTGTCCCGCCCTCTTGAACGCGAGTCCGACACGAGACCCCTCGGCGACCTGCGCGGTCCGTCCGCCGACCCGCACGCCCTGCCGATCCACGAGACCGAACCGGAGGAAGCGGCCCGATGAGCATCGACTTCACCGCCATGTACGCCTCCCACGACGCCTTCCGACGCGACCTGGAACGCCTCGCGCAGGCCGTCGCCGAGGGCCGTGCGCACGCCCCCGGCGTGCGCGCCGGCTGGGAGAACTTCACGCACCAGCTGCACATCCACCACACCGCCGAGGACAGCGACCTGTGGCCGCGCGTGCGGGAGCGCCTCGCGGGGCGCCCGCGGGAACTCGCCCTGCTGGACGACATGGAGGCGGAACACTCCCGTATCGACCCGCTGCTCGATGCCGTCGACACCGCTCTGGACGATCAGGCGCCCGAACTGCCGGATCTCGTACGGGCGTTGACGGCGACCCTCGACGACCATTTCAAGCACGAGGAGGACAGCGCCCTGCCGCTGATGCAGGACGTCCTGACGGCCGCGGACTGGGCCGCCTTCACCGGCCGGATCCGCCGGACCCAGGGCCTGCGCGGCGCCTCGGTGTTCGTACCGTGGATCGTCGACGGCGCCCCGCCGACGGACCGCGACCGCTTCCTCGGCGCGGTGCCGCCACCGGTACGGGTGCTCAACCGCCTTTTCTGGCAGGGGAGTTACCGCCGCAAGGGGCTGTGGGCCGAGGGCTCAGGCGCCGGCACCCGGTAGGGGCGCGGGGCTGCATCCATCTGCGCTACGCATCGTGGAAGACGATGCCCAGCGCGTGCCGGCGCCCGGAGCGCACAGTGCTCACACCGTGCCGCATCGCTCCGGCCGACCAGCCGCGCTTGGTGCGCACCGGCCGGTCCCGGGTGGTGAAGACCAGCCCGTGGCCCTGCCGGAGTGCGGTCGCGGTGCCCCGGGACTGGGCCCGTGGCCGCTGTTCGACCATCAGGAACTCGCCGCCGGTGTAGTCGCTGCCGTACTCGTCGAGGCCGACGACCACTTGGAGCGGGAAGAGCATGTCGCCGAACACATCACGGTGCAGGGCGTTCCAGTCACCCTCGGTGTAGCGCAGCAGGATCTGCGCCGAGCGGTCCTGTCCGGCCGTGTGACACGCCTCCAGCCACTCGTCGAGGGAGTCCGGCCACGGTGCGGGGCGGCCCAGCCGGGCCGCCCAGTCCCGCGCGATCGGCAGCAGCCGCGGGTACAGGGCGGCACGCAGGGCGGCCACCGGGGCCGGCAGGTCGTGGGTGAAGTAGCGGTACTCGCCGGAACCGAAGCGGTGCCGTGCCATGTCGACCGTGGTCCGGAACCGCTCCGGCTTCTCGTACAGCGCGGCCAGGTCACGGCACTCGGCGGGCGTCAGCAGCGGCCCCGTCGGCGCGCTGCCGTGGACGTCCAACTCGGCCGCGAGAGCTGCCCATTCGGTCTCGGCGACCCGCCTGCGGGCCTGAGCCTCGGTCAGCGTCACGACATCTCCTCCCCTCACCCCAGCATCGGCTGCAGCGCACCCTCATGGGTGAGCAGCCGCACCTTGCGCTCGACGCCGCCCGCGTACCCGCGCATCGAACCGTCGACGCCGATCACGCGGTGGCAGGGGCGGATGATCAGCAGCGGATTGGCGCCGATCGCGGCACCCACGGCGCGGATCTCGGCACGCGGCACGCCGAGCCGGGTGGCGAGTTCCCCGTAGGTCGTCGTGGTCCCGTACGGGATCTCGTCGAGCGCCCGCCACACCCGCTGCTGGAACTCGGTGCCCTCGGGGGCGAGGCTCAGCTCGAAGCGGGGGAGCCGGCCCGTGAAGTACGCGGAGAGCTGCCGGGCGGCCTCACCGAATGCCTCGTCGTCGCGCCGCCAGTCGGCACGGACCGCGGGTGCGCCGCGCTGCCCGGGCAGGGACAGCGAGGTGAGGGCCGTGCCCTCGCCCACCAGCAGCAGTTCGCCCACCGGACTGTCGATCTTCGTGTACGTCGTCATGGCTCCAGTCTGCTGCGCCGCGCCGCCCGCGACCGGCGGGAAACGGACATGGTCCTCAGCCGTCCCCGACGCCTCTAGGTACCGTAGAAAAGGTGCTGTGACCAGCGACTATTTACGCGTGAGTACCCCAGCGGTACCGTGAAGGCATGCCAGCCCTGAATGTCGAGTTCAGCGACCGCGAACTAGAGGACCTGCGGCAGATCGCCAAGGAGCGCGGTACGTCGATGAAGGCCCTTGTGCGCGAGGCGGCCGCGGCGGACATAGCCCGGCACCGCGCGCTGCAGGAGGGCGCGGAGGCGTTCCGCCGCTTCTTCGCCTCCCACGCCGACGAGTTCGCCGCCGCCTTCCCCGACGACGAACCCGCCCACGCCGGTGAGGGGCGGGTCGCCTGACCGATGGCACCCGTCATCCACATCGACGTGCCCTGGCTGCTCCAGCGACACGAAGAGGTCCTGCCGGACCAGCCCACCATCAATGACTTCTCGGCGCTGGTCGCCGCCGTCGCCCGCCACCGCGTGGACCCGCCGCGCCTCGGCGTGGACTCCGACCCGGCCTGGCGGGCCGCCGCCCTGCTGCACACCCTCGCCCTGCTCAAGCCGCTGCCCTCGGCCAACGCCCGCTTCGCCTGCGCGACAGCGGTGGCGTACATGTTCGTCAGCGACGTCGGCATCGACCCGCCCTACGGCGCCCTCGTCGACCTCGCCCGCGATCTGATCTCCGGCAAGGCCGACATCTACGGCGCGGCCGACCGGCTGCGCTCCTGGCAGATCTGAGAGCCGCCGGCCGAGGTCTGGACGACCCGCCCCCGGGGCCGCCGACCGAGGGCGGGAGGAACAAGGCCGGCGGCCCGTGCGGCGCAGGAGAGCCGCCATCCTGCGCAGGGCCTCCGAGAAGGGCCGCTACCCAGTGCACTACGGGGTGGTGCGCGCCGGGAGCGTGCGCGGTGCTCCGGCGCGTGCGCCTGTTTCACACGGGGCGCTTGGAATGACGAAAGCTCATGCCGGTGAGGTGAGTTGTCGCCGTTTCTGACCGACCTTCAGAGGGTCGGATGTTGCCCAAGTGCCTTGTTGGCCATGAGTGTGTTGTGCAAGGGTGAACTACCCGTGCGGGGGGTGTAATGGCCGGGTGTCGATCGGCCAATCGGAAAACCGGGCCGGACGGACATACCTGAATTCACGCCCTCCTGTGTGCCCATGCGTGTGGGAAGGAATCCGCTCAGTGCCCACCCCCCACCCACCTCGTCCCCCTTATCCGCCACCCGGCAGGGCTCCCGGAGAATCCGACGAGAACCTCGCCGCCCGGCTCAGGGGCCGCCCCGACGGCGAGGTCGCCCAATCCGTCGCGCTGCTGATGGCGCGGCACTGGCAGCCCGCCCGCGACTATGCGGCCATCTGCCTGGCCTCCCCGGCCGACCTCGCCTCCATGGTGACGGCGTCCGCCTTCCACCAGGTTCTGGACCGGCTGACACTGGGCGAGCCCGCGCTCGCCCTGCGCCCCCGGATTCTGCTGGCCGTACGCGATACGGCCCGCCTGTGGTCCGCCGATGACCGGATATCCAGTGTTCTGCCGGAGCTGCAGAAACCCTCCAGCGGCCGCGGTATACGTACGGCGAAGTCCATGACCCCCGAAAACCGCAGGCTCGCCGAGCGGTCATTCCAGGCCCTTCCCGGACTCTCCCGGTGCTTGCTCTGGCACACCGAGGTCGAAGCGGAGTCCATAACCGTTCCCGCCGCTCTGCTCGGCATGGATACCGACACCGCGTCGGTGGCACTCGAACAAGCGCGTGAAAAATTCCGGGAGGGTTGTGTACATGCCCATCGGGAACTCGCGCCGAGCAAGGATTGCCGGTTCTACAACCGTCTCCTCGATGTTCCGATTCGCCGGGGCGGGGCTCTGCTGCCGGATGTCCAGCAGCATCTGGCGCAGTGCCGTTACTGCCGTTTCGCCGCCGAACAACTGAGTCATTTCGAGGGCGGGTTGGGGGTGCTCCTGGCCGATGCGGTGCTGGGCTGGGGCGCCCGGCGCTATCTCGAGTCCCGTCCCGGCCGTGCGCGACAGGAAACCCGCACGAGCGGCTCCGCGCGGCACGGCGGCGGACGCCCGCGCATCCTGCCCCGCATCCCGCTGCCCGGACGCCGGCAGCCGGGCGCGCCGCGGAACTCGCGGGCGCTGCTGACGGGCGTGGGTGTCGTCTCCGCCGGGCTGATCGCCATTCTGTTCGCGGCCGGCCTGTGGTCGCACGACGACGGCGTCGACCCGGCCGCCTCCACCAGCGCGGGCGGCGGCACCGCGCCGGGCGTCGGCTCCCGGTCCTCGCCCGGCTCGGCCCAACTCCCCACGGTCCCGGGGCAGTCGAGACTGCGTAACGCGGGCGCCGACCTCTGCCTCGACATCACGGGCAAGGTGAAGGCAGGCGCCGGGACCGGCCTCGCCGCGTGCTCGGACGCCGGCACCCAGCAGTGGTCGTTCGACAAGGACGGTCTGCTGCGCAGCGCGGCCGACCCCGCCCTGTGCCTGGACTCGCACGTGGACGCCGGCGTGGCCGTCCTCGGCAAGTGCGCCGCCGAGAAGGACAAGCGGGGCGCGGACGTGCGCTACGACCTCACCGTGCAGGGCGAGTTGCTGCCCCGCTGGGACGAGCGGCTCGCCCTCGCCGCTACGGCTGAGGAGCCGGGCGCGGACATCGTCGCCAAGGCCCGCGACGGCTCCCCGGCACAACGCTGGCTGGCCGATCCGACGGCGACGGTGAGCCCGGGGGCGTTGTCGATCACGGGACCGGGGGTGCCTGCGGCTCGGCCGGCGGAGTTGAGCGCCTGATGGCTCGGGGGGCAGGAGATCTGGCGGCTCGGATGCGTCGTGGTTTGTCGCGCCCCTGCGGCGGAGCCGCATGTCGATACAGTCCCGCGCCCCTCAAGGGGCGTGTCGCCTAGCTCACGACGTCCCGCGGCTGTCCTCCCGCCAGGAAGTCGGCGACGTTCTGCACGGCGGCCAGGGCGATGCGGATCAGGGTTTCGCGGGTCACCCCGCCGACGTGCGGTGAGAGCACCACGTTCGGCGACTTGAGCAGGCGCAGGGCCGGGGTGGGCGGTTCGGGGTCGAAGACGTCGATGCCCGCCCCGGCCAGGGCGCCCTTCTCCAGCGCGTCCGCGAGGGCGTCCTGGTCGATCAGGGCGCCCCGCGCCGTGTTGATCACGAACGCCGTCGGCTTGAGGAGCGCGAGCCGCCCGGCGTCGAGCAGATGCCGGGTCTCCTCGGTGAGCGGCGCGTGCAGGGAGACGTAGTCCGCCGTGCGCAGCAGTTCGTCGAGCGGGACATGGCGGGCCCCGCCGAGCCGGGCCTCCGTCTCCTCGGGCAGCCTGCGACGGCCGGCGTAGACGATGTTCATGTCGAACGCGACCGCGCGGCGGGCGACTTCCTGCCCGATGCCGCCGAGTCCGACGATGCCGAGCGTCTTGCCGCACAGTTCGGTGAGGGAGCGCTGCAGTCGGGGCAGTGCCCAGTCCGCCTCGACGAGTGCCGTGTGTGCGGGGATCAGCTGCTTGGCCAGCGCCAGCATGAGGGCGAAGGTCTGCTCGGCCACGTTCTGCGACTCGGCGCCGCTGGAGCCGATGTTGCACACGAGTACGTCCCGGGCGCGGGCGGCGTCCACGTCGACGTAGTCGAAGCCATGGCTCGCGCACTGCACCAGCTTCAAGTCCGGTGCGGCGGCGAGGTGTTCGGCGGTCACGGGGGAGAGCGCCGTGATGATCACGTGCGCGGCGCGGAGGGCGGCCGGGTCCTCGTCGGTCGCCTCGACGACGGTGACGTGCGCCTCGCCGGGAAAGAGCGTGGCGAGTCCGGCGCCGGCGGCGCGGCCCCCGACGTGCGGTGCGACGACGGCGAGAATGTTCTTCGGGGCTGTCATACGGAGTCCTCGATGAGGTCGGCGGAGCCGATCGTGGCGGGCGTGGCGTGTCCGGACAGGGCGAGCGTGAGGTCGAACTCGGCGAGCAGACAGCGGATCACATGCTCGACGCCCGGCTGACCGTCGAGACCGAGCCCGTACACGTACGGCCGCCCCAGGAGCACCGCCCGCGCGCCGAGCGCGAGTGCCTTGAAGACGTCGTCTCCGGTGCGCACTCCGCTGTCGAACAGGACCGTCAGCCGGTCGCCGACCGCCTCGGCCACCCGGGGCAGCGCATCGGCGGCAGCGACGGAGCCGGCCACCTGGCGGCCGCCGTGGTTGGAGACGACCACGCCGTCCATCCCGGCGTCGGCGGCCAGTCGGGCGTCGTCCGGGTGCAGGATGCCCTTGAGGACGATCGGGCCGTCCCAGTTCTCCCGCAGGAACGCCAGGTCCGGCCAGGTCTTGCCGGGGTCCGCGAACATGCTGACGAAGTGCAGCACGGCCGCGTTCGGATCCTCGTGCACCGGCTTGGCGAGACCCGCCTGGAAGGCCGGGTCGGAGAAGTAGTTCGCGGTGCCGACGCCGTGCAGGAAGGGCAGATAGGCCTGGTCGAGGTCGCGGGGCCGCCAGGCCAGCAGCGGTGTGTCGAGGGTGACGAGCAGCGCGGTGAACCCGGACGCCTTGGCCCGGTTGAGGAAACTCCGCGTCACCTCACGGTCCTTGGCCCAGTACAGCTGGAACCAGCGCTCCGCGTCGCCCATCGCCTCCGCGACCTGCTCCATCGGCGTGCTGGACGCCGAGGACAGGGTGTACGGCACACCCTGCGCGGCGGCGGCCCGGGCGGCCGCGCACTCGGCGTCCGGGTGCATGATCGACAGCACGCCGACCGGTGCCAGGGCCAGCGGGGCGGGCAGCGCGCGGCCCAGCACCTCGACGGACAGATCCCGCTCGTGCACGTCCCGCAGCATCCGCGGCACGATCCGGCGCCGCTGGAGGGCCGCCCGGTTCGCGCGCGCCGTGCTGCCGTCGCCCGCGCTGCCGGCGACATAGCCGACGGGCCCGGGGCCGAGCCGCTGCTCGGTCAGCTCCTCCAGCCGGGTCAGATCGGTGGGCAGTCTCGGTACGGCGCCCGACATCCCGCCCAGATAGATCTCGTACTGGAAGTCCGCCCAGTGCTTGGCCATGGATACGTCCCGCCCCTCGTCGCTGAGAACGCGTTGCATCCCGACGATACTGGCGAGTAAGTGCAGGTCCGTCCACCGGGGTGGACCTGGGGTACGAACTGAGTCACGCCCGCAGCGTGGCGGAAGGGCCCGACGAGACCCCCTCCTCGACCCCCGCTCCCGGCCCGGTGACCGGCGGCACCGCGACCTCGACGGTGCGGGCCAGCCGTGCCCCCTCGGGGCCGTATACGGCGCGCGGCTCGGGGAAGATCCGCAGCAGCGACAGATACAGCACGGCGGCCACCACCAGCGACAGCGGCAGGCTGATGTCGATGCCGTTCGCGAGGTCGCCCAGCGGGCCCACGAACTGGCCCGGGATGTTCGTGAACAGCACGCCGATCAGCGCGGGCACCCACCACGCGGTCATGCCCCGCCAGTTCCAGCCGTGCGCGAACCAGTAACGGCCGCCGCGCTGACGGCGGTTGAAGACCTGGAGGGCCTCCGGGTCGTACCAGCCGCGCCGGGTGAAGAAGCCCAGCATCATGACGACCATCCACGGAGTGGTGCACGTGATGATCATCGTGGCGAAGGTGGAGATGGACTGGACGAGGTCGAGCCCGAACCGGCCGATGAAGATGAACGCGATCGACAGCACGCCGACCAGCACCGTCGCCTGCACCCGCGACAGCCGCGGGAACACGGAGGAGAAGTCGAGCCCGGTGCCGTAGAGCGAGGTCGTCCCCGTGGACATGCCGCCGATCAGGGCGAGCAGACACACCGGCAGGAAGTACCAGGCCGGCGAGATGGCGAGCAGCCCACCCACGAAGTCGGGGGCGGCCGGGTCGACATACTTCGGGGCCCTGGCGGCGATGATGCTCGCGGTCGCCAGACCGAAGACGAACGGCAGCAGGGTCGCGAGCTGCGAGAGGAACGCGGCACCGACCACCCGGCGGCGCGGGGTGCTCGCCGGGATGTAGCGCGACCAGTCGCCGAGAAACGCCCCGAACGACACCGGGTTGGACAGCACGATCAGCGCCGCGCCGATGAACGACGGCCAGAACAGGGACTTGGTCGCCGCGTCCGCCGAGGCGGTGAAGACACCCGCGTACGACGGGTCGAAGTCACCGGCGAAGGCGATCGCGCCGAGCAGGAACAGCACGGTCGCCGAGGCCACCGCGACCTTGTTCACGAACAGCATGAACCGGAAGCCGTACACGCACACCGCGAGGACCAGGCCGGCGAACAGCGCGTACGCGACGACGTACGAGAGGTTGCTGCGCTCCAGGCCGAAGAGCCGGTGCGCACCGCCGACCAGGGCGTCCCCGGAGCTCCACACCGAGATCGAGAAGAACGCGATCGCGGTCAGCAGGGACAGGAACGAGCCGACCACGCGGCCGTGCACGCCCAGGTGCGCGGAGGACGAGACGGCGTTGTTGGTGCCGTTGACCGGGCCGAACACCGCCATCGGGCACAGGATCAGCGCGCCCGCGAGGACGCCGAGAAGGGTGGCCGCGAGACCCTGCCAGAAGGAGAGGCCGAAAAGGATCGGGAAGGCGCCCAGGACGCAGGTGGAGAAGGTGTTGGCGCCGCCGAAGGCGAGCCGGAACAGGTCCAGCGGGGTCGCGGTGCGGTCCGCGTCGGGGATGCGCTCGACGCCATGGGCCTCGACCTCGGTGAGGGACGGCGGCGTGCTGGGGGAGTCGGACGACTGCGAGGACAAGGTGGCTCCAGCGGGGGCGGGACGGTGGAGCGCGTTGTGGCGCGGCGGGGCGGACGGCCGGTCGGCGCCGCTGGGGTGTGCGGCGGGCATGGCGGCCGTGCTCTCGACGGTGTGCCGACCGTAGGGCGGGACGCAAGCCCTTTACCAGCGGACGGTTCATCCATCTTTCGCGTGGTGAGTGTACGAAACCTCCATCAGTCGTCGTCGGTCGGTGTGTCCGTCGATTGGTCCGTGGTGGCGTCCTGCGGTTCCGTGTCCGGGCCCTGTGCCCGCACCCGCTGCACGTGTTCGAGGGACTCTCGCAGCTCGGCGAGCCAGTCGTCGGTGTGCCGCTGGACCAGGCGCACACACCAGGCGAGGGCGTCACTGCGGCTGCGGGCGACTCCGCCGGCGATCAGGGTGTCGAGGACCTGGCGCTCCGGCTGGCGCAGCCGGGTCATCACGGGCGCGGCGATGTGGGTGAACAGGGCGCGCTCGCCGCCGCACTCCACGCCCCAGGAGACCTTCCGGCGGAAGCGGTGCTCGGCCTCGCGGGCCACCTCCATGCGTGCCTCCCGGGTGCGCTCCCGGAACTCCTGGATCCTGCCCTGGACGGCGGCCTCCCGTTCGGCCTCCGAGGCGCCCTCGGCGAGCCGGGGCGCGGGGATGCGGCCGATCACGGTGATCTCCTCGCGGTCGACCGTGAGCTCGGCGAGCCCTTCGAAGAGGTCCTCGGGCAGACGGCCCGCGAACCAGCCGCGCAGCTTCTCTCGTTGCTCTGTCGTAATCATGTAATGACCATTACTCGACGTCGTCATGAACGCAAGGGGGCGCCGGGGAGTCCGCCGACAGCTCAACCGGAATGTTTCAGGCCTATTAACGAAGCGTGGGAAATCAGCCACTTGGCTGCTTCGGGCGATCAAGAACCGCTCAGTTTCGGGGTTCAGGAGATCGGATTCCGTGACTTCGCGCCACTGATTCAACACGCAAGGTTACTGAAACGCGTGGGGTCGAGGTGTGTTTCCGCGGCGGACTCGGCAGACTCGCGCTCGCCGGTCCGACACCAACCCGGAACGGGCCGGCCCACCCTCGAATCCTGCGGAAGGATGCACACAATGCGGAACACCGCGCGCTGGGCAGCCACCCTCGCCCTCACGGCCACCGCCGTCTGCGGACCCCTGACCGGGGCCGCGACCGCCACTCCGGCCGCCGCTCCCGCCTCGCTCTACGCCCCCTCGGCCCTGGTGCTCACCATGGGCCACGGCGACAGCGCGGCCGTCGCGACCCCGATGCGCGCCGTCACCCTGAGCTGCGCCCCCACGCCCTCCGGCACCCACCCCGCCCCGGCGCTCGCCTGCGCCGAACTGCGCGGTGCCGCGGGTGACTTCGACGCCCTGACGGCGCGAGGCGACGCGATGTGCACCAAGCAGTACGACCCGGTCGTCGTCACGGTCGACGGCGTCTGGCAGGGCAAGCGGGTCTCCTACGAACGGACCTTCGGCAACGAGTGCGTGAAGAACTCCTACGGGACCAGCGTCTTCGCGTTCTGAGAGACCGGGATCGCGGAGTCCTCGCGCACACCTGAAGAGGCCCGCCAGTGGGGAGTGCGAGTCCCTTGTCGCGGGGTACCCGTCGATCTCGCACCAGGGGTCGGCCGGGCGGAGTGGGGCCGCCCGCCGACTCCTGGCATCAGTTCCGCCCCTCCCCGGGGATCGCGGGGAGGGGCGGAAAACGTCCCAGCAGTCCCGCACCGCTCAGCAGCCGGTGGATGCCGGGTGCGTCGGAGACGATGCGCAGCCGGCCGCCGCGCTCCCGGGCCCGCGACTCGGCCCGGCACAGCACCCGCAGGCCCGAGCAGTCGAAGAACTCGACCTCCCGCAGGTCGACCAGTACATCCGGGACCGGTCGCGCGGTCGCCGCGTCCAGGTGTTCCCGGAGGTACTCCGCGGTCGCCAGATCGATCTCACCCGCGACCATGACCACGGTGAACCGGCTGCCCGCCCGGGTGCGGGCATGGGGGTTCGGCGCGGGCGGTTCGGAAGTGCGGTCGTCGGCATGCGGTGTCATGTCCGCTCCACCTGGGCAAAAGGCGCATTCGGTCTCGGTAGTTACCCCGACCGGCGGGGGAGCATCCCCGACACGCCGAGCGCAAGATCAGCCTCACTCGATCTGGTGAATTGCGGTGGGTGTGCTTGACATTTTGCGCACGCAACGACTGAAGGGTCTTGGTTCAGGGGGTCGGGGCCGCGATGCGCAGGGGCACCGGATCGGGGGACGGGGACGCCTCGTCGAGACTGTTGATCTTCGCCCACCAGGACGTGCCGTCCTCTATCTGCCGCAGCAGGACGCCTTCACGGATCGCCCAGGGGCAGATCGTGACCACTCTGAGTCCGGTCAGCTTCATCGAGGTGTGCGCGATCACCGCGCCGGCCAGGCTCTGCCCGGCGCGCGGTGCGGAGATGCCGGGGAGCTGGGCGCGTTCGGCGGCCGGCAGCGCGGCCAGCCGGCCGACGGCGAGACGTAGGTCCGAGCGCTTCAACTGCCGTTCCACGAACGGGCCGTGGCGCCCGGGCGGCGCCCCGCACAGCCGCCCCAGCTGCTGGAAGGTGCGCGAGGTGGCCACCGCCGTGCGCGGGCCCTCCCACCGGATGCGCGCGGCGACGTCCCGCAGCTGGTGCCGGACCTTCCGGCGCAGCGCCCTCAGCTGCTCCTGCGGCGGCGGATCCTGCCCCTGGAGGAACTCATGGGTCAGCCGTCCCGCGCCCAGCGGCAGCGAGGCCACGAAGTCGGGCAAACGGCCGCGCCCGAAGGCCACTTCGAGCGAACCGCCGCCGATGTCCAGCAACGCCAGGGGCCCCGACCGCCAGCCCATCCAGCGCCGCGCCCCGAGGAAGGTCAGCTCGGCCTCGACCTCGCCGGGCAGCGTGCACAACCCGACCCCGGTCCGGGACCGGACGGTGCGCAGCACCTCCCGGCGGTTGGGGGCGGCACGCACCACGGCGGTTGCGAAGGCAAGCGGTGCGGTGGCGCCCCACCGGGCCGCGGTCCGGCTCGCGTCGGCGACCGCTCCGGCGATCCGGTCGATGTCCTCCTCGGGAATGCCGCTCCCGGGCCTCACGTGTTCGGACAGCCTCAGGCGCCACTTGGCGGTGTGGACCGGCAGCGGCACCCCGCCCTCGGCGTCCGCCACGACCAGTCTGACCGTGTTCGATCCCACATCCACCACGCTGATTCGCATGAGCCGGTGGGTACCCAATTACGGTCGGCTCAACGCCCGTCACTCACCGCGCCAGGGTGTCGTCCGAGGCAACCAGCCCGGCACCGCGCGCCGGTAGCGGGTGTATTCGGCGCCGAACCGGCGGGTCAGCGCGGGCTGCTCGTACCACGTCGCGAACGCCCACATCGCCCCTCCCGCGCAAGCCCCGTAACCGAACAGCACCGGCCGGGCGAACAGCAGGCCCTGACCGCCGATCGCCCCGACCACCGCGACGTACATCGGATTGCGCACGTACCGGTACAGGCCGCCCACCACCAGGTGCCCGGGCGGCGCGACCGGTGCCGGCGTGCCCAACCCCTCGACCACGAAGCGGACGTAGGCCGACAGCAGGACGAGCGCCCCCGCGGCCAGCGGGAGCAGTCCGAGCACGCGCACAGGCGGCCACCAGGCACCCGCCCGCCAGCCGGTCAGCCACCACGGCAGCAGGACGACCACGGTGCCGGGCGCGAGGAAGAGGAAGAGCGTGGACCCGAGTGCCGCCGCCGTTTTGCGCATACGGCCACCATGGCAGCGAGGAGGGGCCACCGTCTCCCTGCGGACGGCGGCCCCTCGGACCCGTGCGGCTCGAGCCGGTGCGGCCCGGAGCGGATCGATCACATGTGGACGACCGGTGCGGCGTTCGCGTCCTGCTCCGGCACCCCGCGGCGGAAGAGCACGAAGGCGATCACGGCGCCGGCGGCGAACAGGCCCGCCGACCACCAGAACGCGGTGGTGTAGCTCTCGATCGTCGCCTGGGCCTGCACCAGCTTGCTGGTCGCGTCCTTGCCCGCCAGGTAGTCGGTCGCGGCGCTCGCGGCAAGGGTGTTCAGCAGGGCCGTACCGATCGAACCGCCCACCTGCTGCATGGCGTTGACCGTGGCCGAGGCGACACCCGCGTCCTCGGCGGCCACCCCGCCGGTGGCCAGCTGCATGGCCGCCGGCATCACCAGGCCGAGGCCCGCGCCGGTCACGATCAGCTGCGGCAGCACCGCGCTGACGTAGCTGGAGCCGACGCCGATCCCGGTCAGCCAGGCCATGCCGACCGCGGCGATCGCGAAGCCCAGCGGGACGACGACCTTCGGCCCGATCCGCGGCACCAGGACCGTGGTGCCCAGCTGCGCCGCCACCATCAGCGCACCGACCATCGGCAGGAACGCCACACCGGTCTTCGTCGGGCTGAAGCCCAGGTTCAGCTGCAGGTAGTACGTGAGGAAGAGGAAGACGCCGAACATGCCGCCGCCGGAGATCAGCACCGCGAGGAACGACGCGGCCCGGTTGCGGTCCAGCAGGATGCGCAGCGGCAGCAGCGGGTGTGCGGCCTTGGTCTGCCACCAGGCGAAGGCCGCCAGCAGCACACCGCCCGCGATCAGGAAGCCCCAGGTCAGCCCCGAACCCCAGTCGTGCGTCTCGGCGTTGGAGAAGCCGTAGACCAGGGAGAACAGGCCGGCGGCGACCAGCAGCGTGCCCGGCACGTCCAGCTTGGAGTTCTCCGCGTCCCGGTGGTTGGTCAGCAGCAGCCAGCCGCCGACGAAGGCGACGACGGCGATCGCGACGTTCACATACAGCGTCCAGCGCCAGTCGAACGCGTCGGTCAGGACACCGCCGAGCAGCAGGCCCACCGCGCCACCGGCACCGGCGATGGCGCCGTAGACGCTGAACGCCCTGGCGCGCTCCCGGGCGTCCGTGAAGGTCGTGTTGAGGAGGGAGAGCGCGGCCGGCGCGAGCAGTGCGCCGAAGGCTCCCTGGAGGGCGCGCGCGGTGACCAGCATGCCGAAGCCGTTCGCGGCACCGCCGAGCGCGGAGACGGCGGCGAAGCCGACGACACCTATGAGGAAGGCGGTCTTGCGGCCGAAGAGATCGGCGATACGGCCGCCGAGCAGCAGCAGGGAGGCGAACGACAGGGCGTACGCGGTGACGATCCACTGCCGGTTGCCGTCGGAGAAGCCGAGGTCGGCCTGGGCCGAGGGCAGGGCGATGTTCACGATGGTGGCGTCCAGCACCACCATCAGCTGCGCGACCGCGACGACCGCGAGGATCCACCATCGCTTCGACGAAGCGGCGGGCTCGGCCTCGACTGCCTTTCTTGGGGCGTTGTCCGTGAGGGTCTTCTGAGACATGGGGAACCACTCCAGGGAAGTCGTTCGGAGGTCTAGAACGAAACTGTTTCGTACACCGGGAGCCTAGACCACTCCTAGCGAAACGGCAACGTTTCGCTAGGAGTGGTCTCCGTCTCACGAGGAACCCCGCCCAGAAGGACTGATCCACCATGGCCGCTGAACTCACCGGCACCTATCTGACCCTGGACGACGGCCGCCCGGCCGTCCGCTTCAGCCGTACCTACGACCATCCCGTCGAGCGCGTCTGGCAGTTCGTGACCGACGCCGGGGAACTCGCCGACTGGTTCCCCTCGCGCGCCGAGATCGACCCGCGACCCGGCGGCACGATCAATTTCAGCGGCGATCCGAACATGCCCGAGTCCACGGGCCGGGTGCTCGCCCTCGACGAGCCGCGCCGCCTGTGGTTCGAGTGGGGCGGCGACGAACTGCGCTTCGACCTGGAGGCGCTGGACGACAAACGCACCCGCTTCACCCTCACCAACGTTCTGCGGTCCGCCGACACGGCCGCCCGCAACGGCGCCGGCTGGGAGGTGTGCCTGGCCGCCCTCGACGCGAAGGCACGAGGGGAGCGGTTCGAGGGGCCGCACTCCGGGGCGGGCGCCCCGTGGAAGGACTTCTACGAGGGGTACATCGAGGCCGGCGTGCCCTCCGGGGCGCCTGTGCCCGGCCTCGACTGACCCCTCACGCCATCTGCCGCCGCACCAGCTCGTGCAGCCGCCCGCCCGTGTCCGCGAGCAGCTGGGCGGGCGGTCCCTGCTGGGCGACCTTGCCGTCCTCCATCACGATCACACGGTCCGCGTCCAGGACCGTCGACAGTCGGTGCGCGATGACGACGCGGGTGGCGTTGAGCGCCTTGGTCGACTCGATCACCGTGCGCTGCGTCTCGTTGTCGAGGGCGCTGGTGGCCTCGTCGAAGAAGAGGATCCGCGGCCGGCGGATCAACGCCTGCGCGATCATCAGGCGCTGGCGTTGGCCGCCGGAGACGGCGCCGCTGCCCTGGACGATCGTGTGCAGTCCCATCGGCATCCGCTTGATGTCCTCGGCGAGCCCCGCCATCTCGGCCGCCGCCATCGCCTCCTCCGGCGTGTAGGGCTCGGTGCCGCAGATGACGTCCAGGATGGAACCGGTGAACGGCTGCGCGTGCTGCAGCACCACACCGCACTGCCGGCGCACCGCCGACTGGTCGAGCGCACCCAGGTCCTGGCCGTCGTACAGGACACTGCCGGAGACCGGCTTGTCGAAGCCGATCAGCAGCCTGAGCAGGGTCGACTTGCCGCAGCCGCTGGGGCCGACGATCGCCACGAACTCGCCGGGGCGTATCTCGAACGACACGTCGTCCAGGACCAGCGGACCGTCGTCCGAGTAACGGAAGGACAGCCGCCGGGCCTCGATCGCGCCGGACAGCGGGCCCGGCCGGGTGCTCGCCGTGCGCACCTCGGGCGTCGCCTCCAGCACCGGCTTGATCTCCTCGAACAGCGGCAGCGCGGCCACGGTCGAGACGAACGCGCTGGTCAGCTGGGTGACGGAGGTCAGCACCATCGTCACCGAGGTGTTGAAGGTCAAGAACGCGGCCGCCGACATCACCCCGCGTGCCGGGCCTGCCAGCAGCATGAACATCAGCAGGGTGCACAGCGGCAGATAGACCGCGCCCATCACGGTGGTGAGGTTCTTGATGCGGCCGACCTTCTGCTGCAGTTCACGGCTGTGCGCGAACTCCGAGGCCCAGGCCGCGTAGGCGTAGTTCTCGGCTGCCGCCACCCGCAGCTTCGGCAGACCGCGCAGGGTCTGGAAGGCCTGGTTGTTCAGCTTGTTGCTGAGCACCACCAGCTTGCGCTGCCAGCGCACCTGCCACAGGCCGAGGCCGAGGAACACGGCCGCGATGACGACGAGCATGCCGATCGCCGCCAGCGCCATCGATGGGCTGTACCAGAACAGCAGCCCCAGGTTCATCGCGCCGACGGTCACCGACTGGGCGATGACGGGCCCGAGCCCGGCCATCATGCGGCGGATGGAGCTGATGCCCATGGCCGCGCTGGCCAGCTCGCCGGTCGAGCGCTCGGTGAAGAACTTCGTCGGGAGCCTGAGCAGCCGGTCCCACACGGCCGGCTGGAGCGTGGCCTCGATGCGGCCCTCGAGGCGCAGGATGGTGAGGTTCTCCAGCAGCATGAAGGCCGCCGCGACGATGCTGGTGAGCATCACGGCCAGACAGACCTGCGCGATCAGTCCCGTCTGCGCCTTCGGGACGAACTCGCCCAGCACCTTGCCGGTCGCGACGGGCACCAGCGCGCCGATCGCCACCGTCACCAGACCGCTCAGCAGCAGGTTGGTCAGGTCGCCGCCGGTGCCGCGCATGCTGAACCGCAGCAGCCGCAGGGGGCTCAGCGTCCGTTCGGGCAGCGGGCGGTAGAACATCACCGCGCGGGGCTCGAACTCCTCCGCGTTGTCCTTCTCGATCGGCGTCTCACGCCCGGTAGACGGATGTACGGCCACGTAGCCGCCGCGCCGCCACAGCAGCGCGACCGGCGCCCCCGACAGGGCCCGGTGGCCCACCAGCGGGCCGATGTTGTCCCGCCACCAGCGGCCGTCCAGGCGCACGGCCCGGGTGCGCACGCGGGAGGCGATCGCGACCAGCTCCACCGGATCCAGGCGCTCGCTCTCGGTGCCGCTCTGCGCGGGTTCGGCAAGCGTGATCCCGGCCGCCTCCGCCACCAGCTTGCAGGCCGCGTACGAGGCGTCCGCGTCGGCGGCCGTGGTGCGCTTGCCGGACGACTTGCCGATGGAGGCCAGCAGGGTGCGGTCGGCCTGGGCGCGGACCGCCTCGCCCGCCTTGATGCCGGCCGCCGTACGCGTCTCGTGGGTGCGCTCCAGCTGCTCGATCCAGCGGTCCAGCGTGGTGAGCAGGCGGTACTGCTGGTCGACCATGCTCTGCCAGACCGCGGGGTCCATCAGCAGGTCGGCGGCGGCCTCGGCGCCGTAGAGCGAGCCGTACTGGACGCTGCCGGGCGGCACCTGCATCCAGAACACGTCGTCGTCGTTCACCTCGGCGGCCGAGCCCTCGGTCGCCATCGGGGCCTGGAAGAGGACGGACAGGCTGCGGCCGACGCCGAGGGCGAGGGCGTACTCGAGGGGGCTGGTCGTCGGCGGGACGTACTGGGCGTTGCCGTACTCGTCGTAGGACCAGGTCTGGGTGTCGGCCGTCTGGTACAGCTCGCGCAGGCCGATGCGGTGCACCACGCAGTCGCGCAAGGGGCGGGCGACCAGGGTGTGCTGGGGGCCGGGGACCGGGCCCAGGATCAGCGAGCCCGCCTCCAGCCGGCCGAGGTGGTGCCAGTGGCCCTGCTGCACGGCGTCCACCGCGAACAGGTCGAGGCTGCCGGCCGCGACCAGCCACAGCACCTGCGGACCCTCCAGGTCGAGCCGGGTCAGGCCCGAGCAGTCCACGTAGCTGCCCATGGAGCCGAGGGCGCCGAGAACCAGGTCGCCTTGGTGGTGTGCGGTCGTCATCTCATCGCTCCCTGACCAGCGCCGCGTACGCGCCGCCGCGCGTCACCAGGTCCTCGTGCCGACCGCGTTCCACGATCGTGCCGTGCTGCAGTACGACGATCTCGTCGCTGTCGCGCACCGTGCTGAGCCGGTGCGCGATCACCACGCAGGCGCAGCCGCGCCTGCGCAGGTTGTCCATCACGACCTGCTCGGTCTCCGCGTCCAGGGCGCTGGTGACCTCGTCGAGGACCAGGATGCTGGGGCGGCGCACCAGCGCCCGGGCGATCTCCAGGCGCTGACGCTGGCCGCCGGAGAAGTTGCGGCCGTCCTGCTCGACCTTGCTGTGGATGCCGCCGGGCCGTCGCGTCACGACGTCGTAGAGCGCCGCGTCGCGCAGCGCGTCGACGACCGCGTCGTCCGGGATCGACGGGTCCCACAGCGCCACGTTGTCGCGGACCGTGCCCTCGAAGAGGAAGACCTCCTGGTCGACGAAGGAGACCGAGGCGGCGAGCGCGCCGCGCGGGATGTCGTCCAGGCGCTGACCGTCGATGCGGATCACGCCCTCCCAGGGGGTGTACAGGCCCGAGATCAGCCGGGAGACCGTCGATTTGCCGCTTCCCGAGCCGCCGACCAGCGCCACCTGCTGACCGGGGCCGACGGTCAGGTCGAAGCCGGTGAGCAGGGGCTTGTCGAGCGGGTTGTAGCCGAAGCTGATGTTCTGCAGCTCTACGTGGCCGTGCAGGCGGCGCGTGGAGTCGCCGGCGCCGGGGCGGCCGTAGAGCGGGTCGGCCTGGAAGTTCTCGACGTCCTTCAGGCGGGCCACGTCGGCGGCGAAGTCCTGGATGCGGCCCGCGACGCCGTTCAGGCGGGTGATCGGCGCGGTGAAGCGGGTGACCAGGGCCTGGAAGGCGACCAGCAGACCGACCGAGATACCGCCCTCGACCGCCCGCATGCCGCCGATCCACAGGATCAGCGCGCTGTTCAGGGAGGCCAGCGTCGGCGCGACCACCCCGAGCCAGGCGCTCGGCACACCGAGGCGCTGCTGCTCCTCCAGGGTGGTGGCGTGCTGACCGGCCCACTTGCGGAAGTAGCCGTCCTCACCGCCGGTCGCCTTCATCGTCTCGATCAGTTGCAGCCCGGTGTAGGCGGTGTTGGTGAGCCGGGCGCTGTCGGCCCGCAGCTTCGCCGTCCGGGTGGCCCGCAGCCGGATCACGACCCGCATGGCGACGATGTTCAGCAGGGCCACACCGATGCCGAGGAACGTCAGCTGCGGGTCGTACGTGTAGAGCAGGACGGCGTAGAGCACCACGACCACCGCGTCCACGCCCGCCGCCGCGAGGTCGCGGGCCAGGGTCTCGGCCACCTGGTCGTTGGACTGCAGCCGCTGCACCAGGTCGGCCGGGCTGCGCTGCGCGAAGAAGGTCACCGGCAGCCGCAGCAGATGCCTGAGGAAGCGGGCGCTGGAGAGGGTGGAGGAGATGATACGGCCGCGCAGCAGATTCGCCTGCTGCAGCCACGTCAGCACCACCGTGAGCAGCACGGACGCGCCCATCGACGCGAACAGCACACCCAGCAGCGAGGTCTTGCCGCCGATCAGGAACTCGTCGATGTACGTCCGGCTGAGCGCGGGCACCGCCGCGCCGACCGCGACCAGCAGCAGGCTCGCCAGCACCGCGGCGGGCATGGTGCCCGCGGTGCCGCGCAGCCGGGCGGGCATCGCGCCCAGGATGCCGGGCTTGCGGCCGCCCTTGCTGAAGCCCTCGCCGGGCTCCATCACCAGCACGACGCCGGTGAAGCTGCCGTCGAAGTCCTCCATCGGCACGAAACGGCGGCCCTTGCCGGGGTCGTTGATGTAGACGCCGCGACGGCCGAAGCGGCGCCCCATGCCGTCGTAGACGACGTAGTGGTTGAACTCCCAGAACAGGACGGCCGGCGTTTTCACCTCGGCGAGGGCGGCCGTGTCCATCTGCATGCCCTTGGCCGTCAGGCCGTAGCTGCGGGCCGCCTTGAGCAGGTTGCTGGCGCGCGAGCCGTCACGGGAGACACCGCAGGCGATGCGCAGTTCTTCGAGCGGGACGTGCTTGCCGTAGTGGCCGAGCACCATCGCGAGGGAGGCGGCGCCGCACTCCACGGCCTCCATCTGGAGGACGGTCGGCGTACGGACGGTCTTCGCCTTCCCCTTGGGGACCGGGCGCTTGGGCGGAGCGGCACGGCGCCTGCTCCGCGTTTCCTGTGCGGTGCTCACGGCAGCAGCCAATCGACGGGACGCTGATCGGCCAGCCGGATCGAGGCCGAGGCCAGGGTCATGGAGGTGAGGGCGAAGGGCGGGCCGTCCGCGGACGACCACTTGTAGCCGCTCTTGGTGCTCGACGACTTGTCGAGCCTCACCAGTACGGCGACCGGGCGGCCCTTCTTGGTGAACTGCTCGCCCAGCTGGCTGTCCCCGAGGAACGCGGAGATCTGCTGGGCGGACTGCGCCGAGCGGTCCACCGACTTCACATGACCGCGCAGCACGCCGTACGTCTGGGTCGGCACCGACGAGACCGTCAGGTCCACGGCGGCGTCCACGGGGATGGAGGCCGCGTTCTCGGCGGGCACGTACACCGTGGCGTACAGCGGATCGGCGGCGTGCGCGACCTTCTCCACGGCGGCGACGTTCGCGCCGGTCTGGATGATCTGCCCGATGGTCGCGGCGAGCCCGGTGATCCGGCCCGCGGCGACGGTGCGCACGACGCTGTCGCCCTGGGCCGTACGCACCTTCAGGACCGGGGAGCCGGCCGGCAGCCGCTCGCCCTGCTTGGCGAGCACCGCCGTGACCTGGCCCGCGACCGGGCTCTGCAGGATGTAGCTGCCCTCACCATGCGTGAGGATGGCGGGCGCGCCGACCGTGGACGTGACCGTGCCGGTCACCGCCCACACGGAGGCGGCCGCCATCGCGACCACCGTCACCGACAGGACGAGCCAGCCCTGAGGGCGGGCGAAACGCACCGGAAGATCGAGCTCCTCCGGCGACTGGAGCTTGGCGAGGGCCTGCTGGCGGAACTGCACGGAATTTCCCTCACCTGAAAACGAGAGAGGACCGGCTCGCGGGAGCCGGCTGGTTCAAGAGCCCGTGTGAGGCTTTTACGGCAACCGAAGGCCCCGGAGCCGCAATACGACTCCGGGACTCGACGATCACAAAAGGCGCGATCAGAGACCGGCGACCAGGCTGGTGACCGGAGCGGTGTTCAGGCCGGTCACACCCTCGACGGTGCCGACGACCGTGTCGACCGTGCCGGAAACGGGAGCAATGCCGTCCAGCGCACCGGTGACGGAGTTGACAGCGTTGATCGACAGGCCGCCGGAAACAGCGTCGAGCTCGGCGTCCGAGATCTCAACGGTCTCAACACGGGGGGTGGAGTTCATGATGGAACTTCCCTTCGTATGGATATTTCACAAGGGGGGAGCGGCACCCCTCTGGGGGACAGAGCGACGGCCGCGACCGCAGGCGCCGGGCTTCCGTTTCCGGTGACCCTTCGCGGCCCCTGCGGTGCGATGGATCAAAGCACGCAGCGGGCACGCGCTTCCAATCAACCAATGGCCTCACCAGGCAACTTGAGCCGCAGGGGCACCCATCCGTGCAGGCTTGCGCACCGCTCGATGGCGAGTTCTTCACATGCGTCACGGCATCGGTTCGCCCGGGGCCTTGCCGACCCCACGACGAATCCGACACTCCCGTCCCAATGGCGTGGCGGACGCCGTCGGTGTGTGCAGATCCCCTGCACCCGGTGACTCGGTTGGGAATTGGATGTGCAGATTCCCTGAAGCTGTGATTCAGACCAATGTTCTGAACAGACCGTCGTCGATTGACTGCGGACCGTGTCAGTCAGGAACCGGCCCGAGAAATGCTCAGCCGAGAAGGGCGTAGACCGTGCTCGCGCGCGCCGCGAGTTCACCCGATGCCTCGGCGGTCATCGTGATGTCCGCGAATGCCATACGGCGTCCCAATTTGGTGAGCACCGCTTCGATCAGGACATCCGAACCCGTCACCGCGCGCTGGAACGACGTCGACTGCTGGACCGTCGTCATCGGTCCGAAGGCCCCGCGGGCAGCCGACACGGCGATCACGGTGGCCGTGTCGGCGGCCGCCATCAGCGCCTGCCCCGACAGCCCGCCCCCCTCCCGGGCCAGCCGCTCCGACCAGGGAAGTCGTAGCGTCGCCCGGTCGTCGGCCAGGGACTCGACCGTCAGGCCAAGGTCGAGGACCCAAGGGGCGAAGTTGGCGGAGAGGATCTTGTCGGCTTCGGCGGTGGTCATCGTCATATGGGTGATTGTTCCCCGTGTCGGTTCGTCAGACGCGAGTCATGGCCGATTCGCCATTGCGCAAACCGAGTTGGCAAACGGAATTGAACGCATCGTGCGACCCGTGCGTACCAACAGCCATCCAGGCGCCCGAACAGAACAGCTGCCGTACGGCGGCACAGACTCCGGTCCCCCCAGGAGGTCGAGAAGTTTGAGTCACAAGCGAATTCCGAAGCGCAAGGCCGCGATCGCGGCGGGCAGCGTCGCGGCGCTCGGCGCAGCCGCCATCCTGCTGCCGCACGCCAACGCCTCGCAGGACGGGTCGTCGACGGATGCCGCCCCCAGGGTCCTGAAGGCGACCGACGCATCGAATCTCGCCTCGCAGCTCCAGAACCTGCTCGGTGACGCCTTCGCCGGTTCCTACTACGACTCCGGCACACAGCAGCTCGTCGTCAACGTCATATCCGGCGAGAAGAACAACGTGGTCGTCCAGGCGGAGAAGGCGGGCGCGAAGGTCCGCGAGGTGAAGAACAGTCTCGCCGCGCTGAAGGCGGGCGCACAGACCCTGAAGGCCAAGGCGACCATTCCGGGCACTGCCTGGGCGATCGACCCGAAGACCAACAAGCTGGCGGTCACGGCGGACTCCACGGTCACCGGCGCCAAGTGGGACAGACTGACGTCGACGGTCAAGAGCCTCGGCGCCGACATGGCCACCGTGAAGAAGTCCCTCGGCGCCTTCAAGACGAAGGTGTCGGGCGGCGACGCCATCTTCGCCCAGGCGGAGGGCGGCACCGTGCGCTGCTCGCTCGGCTTCAACGTCAAGGCCAGCGACGGCTCTCCGGCCTTCCTGACCGCCGGTCACTGCGGTGTGGCCGCCAAGCAGTGGTCCGACTCCGAGACCGGGCAGCCCATCGCCACCGTCGACCAGGCCACCTTCCCCGGCGACGGCGACTTCTCGCTGGTGAAGTACGACGACCCCAACACCCAGGCGCCGAGCGAGGTCAACACCGGCGACGGGCAGACCGTGCAGATCACCCAGGCCGCGGAGGCCACCGTCGGCGAGCAGGTCTTCCGGATGGGCAGCACCACCGGCCTGCACGACGGCCAGGTCACCGGTCTCGACGCCACGGTCAACTTCCAGAGCGAGACGGACCCGAACGGCGTCGACACCGTCACCGGTCTCATCCAGACCAACGTGTGCGCCGAGGCCGGCGACAGCGGGGGCTCGCTGTTCACGCAGGACGGCAGCGCGGTCGGCATGACCTCCGGCGGCAGTGGCGACTGCACCAACGGCGGCGAGACGTTCTTCCAGCCGGTGACCACGGCCCTGCAGGCCACGGGCGCGACGCTGGGCGACGGCGGCGCGGGTGCGGGCGCGGGTGACCAGGCGGGCACCGCCGACCCGTCCGCCTCGGCCGGCGACCAGGCGGGCGGCGGCGACGCGGTCGGCGGCGACCAGGCGGGAACCGCCGATCCGTCCGCGACGGCCAGTGACGGAGCAGGGGTCGGCGACGAGTCCGGGAACGGCGTCGGCGACCAGTCCGGTGCCGGCGTCGGGGACCAGAGCGGCACCGGCGCGGACGACGGTTCGTCGTCGCTCACCGGGTCCCAGTGATCGGGTGCCGCTCACTGATCGAGCGCATTCACCCGGCGCGGACCCGCTGATGGAGACCCACTGATCGGCCTCCAGTGCGGTTCCGGTCGACGTGGACGGTCCGGCCCTCCGGCGGGAGGGCCGGACCGCGTCGTGTCCGCGCCCGTTCAGACTTTTTCAACGAGCCCGCAGCAGCAACAGCGCCACGTCGTCGAGCCGTTCGCGCGCTGCCGTGCTGTGCCGCACGAGATGGTCGGCGAGCTCGTCCAGGGGCAACTCGCCCGCCTCGGTGAGGCGTTCACCGAGGCCGGCGAGCGCGTCCTCGATGTCGACACCGGGCGATTCGATCAACCCATCGGTATAGAGGGCGAGTACGGAGCCGGGAGCGAGGTCGACCTCCGTCGTCGGATAGCCGGCGGAGCCGTCTATGCCGAGCAGCGGGCCACCGGCGAGGTCGAGCACCCGCACCCGCCCGTCGGGGCGGCGCAGCAGCGGCGGAGGATGACCCGCACGTGCCATCACGGCCCGCCCGCGCGAGGGATCGAGCCGTAGATACAGACAGCTGGCGAACAGATCCGCGCCGAGGTCGATCAGCAGCCGGTTGGTGCTGCCCATGACCTCCTCGGGCGCCTGGCCGACGGTCGTGTAGGCGCGCACGGCGGTGCGGATCTGGCCCATCAACCCGGCCGCCGTCACGTTGTGGCCCTGTACGTCCCCGATCACGGCCGCCGCCCCGCCCCGCGTCGGCACCAGGTCGTAGAAGTCACCGCCGATCTCCATGCCGTGTGTGGCGGGCAGATAGCGGGAGGCCGAGTCG
Organism: Streptomyces sp. NPDC001137; assembly: GCF_040298885.1. Taxonomy (NCBI): domain Bacteria; kingdom Bacillati; phylum Actinomycetota; class Actinomycetes; order Kitasatosporales; family Streptomycetaceae; genus Streptomyces; species Streptomyces sp. NPDC001137. The sequence goes on along the minus strand of NZ_JBEPBA010000018.1, from coordinate 68,316 downwards.
ATGCCGGCCAGCGGCGGCAGCGAGTGCGGCAGCAGGGCCGCCTGCAGACCGTGCGCCAGCTGGTGCTTGGCGTCGTAGAGCAGGGCCCGCTCCAGGGCCTGCGCGATCAGGCCGCCCAGGCTCGTCAGCACCGCCCGCTCGTCCGCGGGGAACGGATGCGGTTCGGCGTAGGCGAGCACACAGGTGCCCACCGGGCGCCCCGAGGCGATCAACGGCAGATAGGCCCAGGCCGCGAAGCCGTCCGGGGTGGCGTGCCGCGAGGGATACAGGCGCTCCAGCTCCTCCCGGGAGTCGAAGAACGCCGGCACCCCGGTGTTCAGTGCGTGCGTGCCCGGCGTGGGCTCGGCCAGCGGCAGCCCGTCGAACCGCTCCACCAGGTGCGGGTCGGGATATCCGCGGTGCCCCAGCACATGCAGCCGCCCCGCCCGGGAACCGAGGACCACCAGCGCCTGGCTGCCCACGGCCGGCGCGATCTCATCCGCGACCAGCTGCACCACGTCCTGCACCCCCACCGCCTCGGTCAGCGCGCCGGCGAGCGTCAGTACCTGGGAGATGGTGACCAGCCGGGAGGGGGTGTCACCGGGCTGGGGCCCCGCCCGGTTCATCTCCGCCACCGCCCGCGCCCGGGTGACACGGACGCTGAGCCCGGTCGTACTGGGATACATCCGGAAGGACAACCAGTCCCCGGGCGGGCGCAGCGCCACGAACGAGGTGGTCTGCTGGCTCATCAGCGCGGCCCGGTAGCGGTCCTCGTACACGGGGTCGTTCAGCCACGGCACCGATGCCCACAGCTGCGTGCCCAGCAGTCTGCTCACCGGGAGCCCGATCAGCTCGGCCGCCGCCGCGTTGGCGAAGGTGACCCGGCCGTGCAGATCCAGCGAGCACAGCCCGTACGGCAGCCGCGCCACCATGCGCGCCGCCTCCACCGTGCCGAGGGTGCCGGCCAGGCCGCCCACCGGCGCGCCACCGAGCAGATCGGGCTCGGGCAGCAGCTGCCGGCTCTCCTCCAGGGCCCGCTCCAGCCGCTTCGCGAGCCGGTCGCAGGCCGCGGTCAGATGCTCCCGCTCCCGGTCGGACAGGTCGGGCGGGTGTGAGCCGGGCCAGGTCACGAAGACCGCGCCGTACGCCGTGGAGCCGGTGGCCACCGGAACCGCGGCCAGTGCGAAGGGATAGGGCAGCACCACGGCGATGCGCGGATAGCGGGCGGCCATCTCCTCCTCGCCGCCCACCCACACCAGCCGCCGCTCCCGCACCGCGTCCGCGACCGGGATCGGCGCGCTCAGCCCCACCCGCTCCCAGGGCGCGGCGAAGGCCCGGGGCAGGCCCGCCACCACGGCCATCTCCAGCACGGGTTCGGCGGGCGACAGCAGATACACCGCGCCGGAGTGGGCGTTGACCTCGTCCATCATCGACGCGAGCGCCAGGGACAGCAGCGGTCGGCCCACCCGCGTCCTCGTGGTCGCCGGCGCCTGTGCGGACGTCTGCCCGTCGGACACGCCGACCACCTCCTCGCACGGCCGGGCGACGGGTCCCAGGGATCAATCTGCCCCCTGGCGGCCGGTCGCGCACGGCGAGCGGTGGCCGGGACGCCGCCGCCCGGCTCGAGTACGGGCACACGACGGCCCGCGGCTCGGTGAAGAAAGCCCGCGTACCCCCTCGCCGCCGGTGCATGCCCCCTCGGTTGATGCGCGGCACGGCGTGCGGGCGCTGCGCGTGCGCCCCCGCGCACCCTGTTGGCCGGTTCTTCGCGCCCATGATTGGTCGCGGGCGCCAACAATGGGCACGCGTTCAACACCAATGCGACCGCAGACGGAATGACGGAATGCTGAGGGGCGGCAGTGATCCGGGTACTTCTGGTACATGACGAGTGTCTGGTGCGATCGGTGCTGGCGGACTGGCTGCGCCGGGAACCCGACCTCCGAGTGGAGGACACACCGTGGCGCAGCGCACCCGGCCGGGTGAGATCCCTGCGGCCCGACGTCTGCGCGGCGGACCTGGAGTGCGCGGACGCGTACGGCATCCCGCCGCTCGGCGAGTTACGCCCGCGGGGCCCGGACGGAGCCCCGCCGAGACTTCTCGTGCTTGCCGGTGCGAACAGGCCTGGCCTGCTGAAACGGGCGATCGAGGCGGGGGCGCTCGGCTACGTCGACAAGGAGGCCTCGCCGGAACACCTCGTGCACGGGATCCGGCGGGTCGCCCAGGGGGAACGTTTCATCAGCGACTCGTTGGGCTTCGGGTTCCTCAAGGCCGCCGAGATGCCGCTGACCCGGCGGGAGCTGAGCGTGTTATCCCTGGCCGCCGAGGGTGCGTCCGTCGCGGAGATCGCCGGGAGCCTCCACCTGTCCCACGGGACGGTGCGCAACTACATGGCGGCCATCACCCGCAAGACCGGGGCCCGCAACCGCATCGACGCGATCCGTATCTCGCAGGGGGAGGGCTGGCTGTGACGGCACCGGCGCCCAGCTGCCGACGAGCTCCCGGTACAGCGGCGAGGTCTCCAGCAGTTCGTGGTGGGTTCCGCACGCGGTGCCCCGCCCGTCCATGACCAGCACGCGATCCGCCCGCCGCGCCGAGCTGATGCGGTGGGCGACCACGACGAGGGTGCCGCCCGGCCGCCGCGCGAAGGCACGCTCGGCGCGCTCCTCCGCCTGCGGGTCCAGATGACAGGTCGCCTCGTCGAGCAGGGCGAGCGGGGCGTCCGACAGATAGGCCCGGGCCAGCGCGATCAACTGCCGTTCGCCCGCCGAGAGCGCCGCGGGGTCGATGCGGGCACCGGGCCCGCCGAGCGTCTCGAGCAGCGGACCGAGCCCGACGGCGTCGGCCGCCGCGAGCAGTTCGGCCTCGGACAAGGGGCCCTCCCGGAAGTGGCCCAGGTTGTCGGCGAGGGTCCCGGTGAAGACGTAGGCCTCCTGCGGGATGAGCACCCGCCGCCGAGCGGCAGCCGCCGAGGGCACCGGCTCCCCACCCACCCGGATCGTCCCGCGACGCGGCTCCAGCAGCCCCGCGACCAGAGCGGTGAGCGTGGACTTCCCGATCCCGCTGGGTCCGACGACGGCCAGGTGGGAGCCGGGAGGAAGGGCGAGGTCGAGGTTTTCGACGACGGGGACGGCGGTGGGGCCGTAGGCGAAGGTGACGGAGGTGAGGGAGAGCGCGGGGGGCGCCGGGCAGCCCGGTGCGGTCGGTGCCGGGTGACGGTGGTCCTCGGACCTGGCCTGGGTGGTGGCTGTGCGGGTGGAAGCCGACCGCTGCGGGAGAGTGGCTGCATGCCCGTCTCGCCCGGTGCCGGAGGCCGCCGTCGTGCGGGGGTGGTCGTCGGGCGTGGCTGTGTCGTCGGGGGCCGGCGCACGGTGCGGGGGCGGATCTTCGCCGTGTGGGTCGAGCGCGTGCGGGTGCTTGCGGGATTGGTCGCCGGGAGCAGCTGAAGGACCGAGCTGGTCGGTGGGTGTCGGCCGGGGCAGGGGCGGTGCGGGGTGGCCGTCGGGGGTCTGTGTTGCGCTCCGTTGCGGGGGCGGTTCGTGGGTGTCGGCCCTGTGGGGCGGTGCCAGCCGCCGTAGGACCACCGTCAGGCGGGAACCGCTCGCACCCAGGCCGTGGACGAGGCTGCGCAGGGCCGGGAGGAGGGACTGGGTGATGAAGGCGAGGGCGCCGACCAGGGCACCCGTGGTGACACCCCGGGACAGGAGCCAGGGGGCGGCGGCGAGCAGCAGCACGATCGGGAGCTGGCCGCCGACGGTGAGCGACGCGATGCGCAGGACGCCCCAGCGGGCGAGGGAGCGGGCGGCCCGCAGCTCGGCGTCGACGAGTTCACCCGTGTCGGCGGCGATCCGCTCCTCGGCACCGGTGGCCGTGATGTCCCGAAGCCCCGGGCAGACGGCACCCAGGCGGTCGGCCAGCGCCTCGTCGGCGACCAGGAACACCTCCTGCCGGCGGGCCAACGGCCGCAGCGACGCCGCGAACAGGGCCACTCCGGCGACCAGCGGCGGCCCCACGACCAGCAGGAGCAGCGGGGCGAGCGAGAACAGCCCGACGAACGCCCCCACCGCGGTGAACACGAACGAGCGGGACACCATCACGAGCCCCGCGAAGGTGTCCCGCGCGATCTCCACCTGCTGGGTCAGCCCCGACAGCGCCCCGCCGTCGGCCTCCCGCACCCCGCGCCCGACCACCCCCTCGACGAGCCGGTCCCGCAGGGGTTCGACCAGGGCGGCGACGGCCGTGTAGACCCGCCCGGTCCCGTACGCCCCCACGACGACACCGAGCCCGGCCACCCCGAGCCAGGCCAGCCCGACCGAGGCGTGCCCGGCCAGGAACCCCGCGTCGAGGGCCCGCGCCGGGGCGTACCCGGTGACGAAGGTCTGCCCTGTCTCGAGCACGGACCACCCGCCGAGCCGCACCACGACCCGCCACCGGTCCCGCAGGAAACGAAGCCCCCGCACAAGGAGCCCCCCGCCTACGACCGCGCCACGCCTCCCACTGCCCGGGCCGTTCACGCGGGCGCTCCGTCTCGGACGACCCCACGGAAGCCGACACCCTGCCAACACCCGAGCCCCGCCCCCGTCGCTGGACCTGCGCCCTGCGGCAGACGGGGAGCGCCCGACCCGGCCCCCTCCTGCCAGGGACGTGCCTCCTCACCAAGGCCGGCCGGGGAGTTGGGGTTCCGTGGGGGTTCCTCTACTCGCGCCGTGCTCTGCCGATTGGTCCGGTGGCTGTTCCAGCCGGCGCCTTCCTGCCAGGGCCACGCCTCCTCACCGAGTCCTTCCGAGCAGTTCGCGGTCCGGGGGGCTCCCTCCACTCGCGCCGTGCTCTGCCGATTGGTCCGGGGACCGTTCCATCCGACCCGCTCCGGCCAGGGACGTGCCTGCTCACCGAGGCCGGCCGGGGAGTTGGCGTTCTGCGGAGGCCCCTCCACTTGCGCCGTGCTCTGCCGAATGGTCCGGGGATCGTTCCAGCCGGTGTCCTCCTGCCAGGGACGTGCCTCCTCACCAAGGCCGGCCGGGGAGTTGGGGTTCCGTGCGGGGCCCTCCGCTCGCCCCTCGCCCCGTCGGAGCGCCCGAGCACGCCTGTGGTCCCCGCCGTTCATGTCGGCCCCCCGTCCCCGAACACCGCCCGATACCCGGCCAGCTGCCACAGCTCCTCATGTGTCCCCACCGCCCGGACCCGGCCCCCGTCCAGCCACGCCACGGCATCCGAACGGGCCGCCGTGGCCGCACGGTGGGCGATGAGGAGTCGGGTGCCGGCCGTGCCCCGGGTCAGGGACTCGGCGATCTGTGCCTCCGTCACGGTGTCGAGGCTGGAGAGGGCGTCGTCGAGGATGAGCAGGCGGCCGTCGTGGGCGAAGGCCCGGGCCAGGCCCAGGCGTTGGGACTCGCCGCCGGAACGGGGTGCGTCGGCGCACGCGGTGGCGTAGCCCTTCGGCAGACGGCGCACGAAGTCCTCGGCGTGTGCCAGGCGGGTCGCCTCGCGGATGCGTGCGGGGGAGGGGGGCCGCAGGCCGAGCGTCAGCGCGTCCTCGATGGTGGTGCCCAGGAGGGCGGGGCGTTCGAAGGCGTAACCGACCGATCCACGAAGGTCTTTGTGGGTCAGCTCGCGCAGGGGCACGCCGTCGAGCAGGATCTCTCCCGCGTCCGGCTCCGCCAGCCGGCCGGCGAGTGCGGCGAGCAGCGACTTGCCCGTGCCGGAGCGGCCGACCAGGGCGAGTGTCGTGCCGCCGGGGACGACGAGGTCGACGCCGTCGAGAACGGTGCGATCGCCACGCCGCGCTGTCACACCGCGCAGTTCCAAGTGGCCGGGGCCGGGCGGCAGTTCGCGTTCGCCGTAGGCCATGGTCGGCTCCGCCAATACCTCGTCCAGGCGGCCGGCCGCCGCCCTGGCCCGGGCCAGACTCGCGAACTGGCCGACCAGCACGCCGACCCCGGTCGCGAGGACCGCGTACCGGGAGGCCGCGAGCACCTCGCCGACCGACAGCCGGTGCCGGGTGAGGAGCAGCCCGGCCACGGCGACGACGCCCAGCTGCAGCAATGGCGCCACGGCACTCGCCTGCGCCGCGGCCCGCCCCTGCACCCGCCACATGCGGTGGCCCGCGCGGGACAGTTCGGGCAGGGGCCGCAGGATCCGCGCCGTCTCCTTGTCCGCCGTACCCGCCGCCTCGATGGTGCGATGGCCGGCCACCGCCTCCGCCAGCGCGCCCGCGATCCGGCCCTGCACCTGCTGGTAGTCCGCCACGCAGCGGGTGGTGTCACGGGCGAAGGCGCGCAGCAGGAGCGTCAGGAGTGGTCCTCCGGCCAGGAACACGGCCGCCAGCCACGGGTCGATCAGGCCGAGCGCCACCACGCCGCCGACGGGGCCGGCCAGCGCGGCGAGGAGTGCGGCGCGGGCGGCCGGAGCCGTCCCCGCCTGGGCCGCGTTGCCGACGAGACGGGCAACCAGGTCGCCGGACCCGAAGCGGGCGGCGGCGCGCGGGCCGACGGCCAGCACATGCCCCGTCAGCCGTCGCCGCAGCCACGCCGTGGTCCGGGCGTCGACGGTGCCGCTCAGCACGGTCTCACCGGCGTCGAGCAGGGCCAGCAGCAACACGATCCCCGCGCAGCACAGCACCCAGCGGGTCGCCGGGGAGTGGGCGAGGAGGAGGTCGAGGGTGCGGCCGAGCGCGGCCGGCAGCAGCAGTCCGGCACCGGTGGACGCCGTACTCATCAGGCAGAGGGCGACGCAGCGCGCGCCGCTGTGCCGGGTGGCGGTGTTCAGCAACGCGGCGGGAGGTGCGGCGTCGGCACGAGTCGTCATACGGCTGCGGCCTCGCATCCGGGGTCGGGGGAGCGCAGGACCCCGGGCGGCCCCTCCCTCGCGGGAGCCGACCGCCCGGAGCCGTGGATCACGGAGGCGTCAGAGACAGAGCAGAACGCTCGCCGCGCTGATGCAGGAGAGCAGGCTCGCCGTGCTGGCGCCGCCACCGCCGGTGTGCTCGTCGGATTCCATCGTCTGCAGGTCGAGCAGTGCCATTTCGTGTCCTTCCATCTGTGTGTCCACCCGTGGGGACGGGGTTGGGTCACGACTCCGTCAGGTTGCGGAGCCGCGTCATAGGGGCCGCCGCAGCGGCGGGAGGAACGGCAGGTGGGCGCTGTCACCGGTGGCCGCCGCGAGCGCGAGCAGACACCCTGCCGTTCCGGTGGCGAGGTCCATGGAGAGCCGCATCATCTGGTGCCCGGGGAAGGCCAGTTGGCCCTCGTACGCCATCGCGTACCAGCCGAGCGAGGCGATCTGCTCGGCCAGGTGACGGTCCGTCGCGCCCGGCTGAGTGGTGCGGCCGAGGTGCAGGATCATCCCGGCGCGGCCCTGGAAGAGGCCGGGTTGTGCGTAGAAGCGGGAGGTGGCGGCGGTGAGGATGCCGGAGCGCGCCTTGTCGAACTCGGCGTCGGTGGCGTGCGCCAGATAGTCGTCCAGGACCATGCCGAGGCCCGCGCTCCCGTCACCGAGATAGGGCAGCGTCCGCCAGCCCTCGTCGACCTCCAGGCCGCCGCCGCTCTTCTGGACGACGCAGCAGTCCAGGTCCCGGCGCAGTGCCACTGCGGCCGCTTCCAGCAGCCCGGCGTCGCCGGTCCACTCGTACTGCCGCAGCAGGAACAGCGCCGGTCCGCTCGCACCCCGCAGCAGCCCGGCCCGCCGCCTCGGCTTGTCGGGCAGCGGCTCGGCAAGGCGTCGTACGACGATGTCCGCGGCCTCGGCGGCCCGCTCGCGCAGCTCCGACTCGCCCGTCGTGCTTGCCAGTCGGCCGAGGACCAGGCCGAGGCCCGCCAGGCCGCCGTGCAGGGTGGAGGAGAGGTTCTGCCACTTCTCGGCGAGGATGCCCTCGACCAGGTCAAGGGCTCGCTGCCGGTGGCCGAGCCGGTCCAGGACGTGCGCGACGCCTGCGAGTCCGTCGTACAGGCCGAGCGGTGTGCCGGGCGGTGGCGGGGCCGTACGCTCCAGGAGCCAGCGTTCGCCCTCCTCGTACCGTTCGGCGCCGGTCTCGGCCAGCGCGTACAGCACTCCGGCCGCGCCGTGGGCGAGCCCGAGTCCGCCGCCGTCGGAGAACTGGGCGATGTCGCCCGGGAAGAGCCGGTCGTCGCGCTCCGGGGTGGCCGAGGCGAGGATCGCCTTGACCATCGAGTCACGGCTGTGCGGCCAGTCGCCGGGCCGCACCAGCGCCGGGGCGCCCACACCGGCGCCGCGCGTGATCTCCGCGACCGCCTCGTCCAGGAACTCCCGCGGCACGTCCGGGAACTGCTCCGCGATCACCTCGGCCAGGTGCGCCGCCTTGCCCCGGTCGACGACGAACAGGGTGGTCACGGGCAGGAACAGCGCGAGCCGTAAGCAGGCCAGCGCATAGCGGTCGACGTCGGTGCCCGTGCGGTCGGGCGGGGCGAAGAAACCGGGGTGCGCGACGACCTGACGGCCGTTCTCCTCGACCGGCGCCGCCGCCTCGAAGTCGAGCAGGAACACCGACTCCTCGTCCGGCGCGACCATGATGTTGAAGACGTGCAGGTCGTTGAAGACGATCCCGCGGGCGTGCACCGCCTCCACCGCACGCTGCACCGCCCCGTGGATGCGCACCGCCCACGCCGTGTAGCGGGCGACGGCCTCCGGGTCCGGGTCCGGGGTGAGCAGCGGATGCCGTTCGGCGAAGAAGGAGTTGAGGGGGCGCCCCTCCAGGAAGTCCATGACCAGGAACCGGTGGTCGCCCAGCGTGAACCAGTCCCGCACCTCGGGCACCACCCCGGTGCCCGCCACCTGCTCCAGGGCCTGCTTCTCGCGCTCCAGCCGGGCGATCGCGTCCGCGCCGTCGGAGGCGAGGCCCGCGTGCGGCCTGCCCTCCTTGAGGACCACCTTGCGCCCGTCACGGGTGTCGGTGCCGGCGTACACCCCGCCGCCGTTGGAGAAGTGCAGCGCCTTCTCGATGCGATACGGCAACTCGCCCACCGTCGTGGTGTTGCGGGCCGCCAGATGCGGCTCCAGGAACGCCGGCAGCGTCACCCACTCGGGCACCTGGAAGGACGGCGCCCGCCGGTCCGGCACCAGCGTGCCCGCGCCGTCCCGCACGGCCGGCACGAGCGAGCCCCGCTCGTCGACGACGAAGGTGCGCGCGAAAGCGCCGTAGCGGACGTAGAGCGGCCCGTCGTGCCAGCGCAGATCGGTGAGGATGTACGGCCCCTCGAAACCCTCCAGCAGCCGGCCGAGTTCGCGCAGCACCTGGTGGAGCTGCTCCTCGTCGGCCGGGTAGACGGTGACGAACTTGCCGCTGGTGTCGCGGGCCGCGTACTTGGTGTTGCGCAGGTGCAGCAGATGCGGTCCCGGCACGAACTTGAACGGGATCCGGCGCGGCACGCAGTAGTCCCACACGATCGCCGCGACCCGCTCCGCGTTCGCCCGGGTGGCCGAGGCGTGGATCTTCCAGCCCTGAGCCGGGCCCGGCACCGCGCTGCCGTCCGCGCCGAGCGGCGTCAGCGTCAGCCAGTCGCCGATCCGCGCCGCGTCCCAGCCCTCCGGCACCTCACGCCGCGCGGTCTCGAACAGCGGTGCCGGCTGCTGTCCGGCACCGGCGAGCCGGTCCGGCGTCTCGTAGAAGTGTCTGTCGGCGAGTGCGTACACCTCGTACCGCTTGTCCATGGATTCCCCTCCGTGGCCCGGCACCGACACTTCCAGCCGTCCGAGGGCCCGGGACAGTCACGCCTGTCACGAGATCACCGTGCGATACGCATGCGTTAAGACATGTTCGGCGCGTTTCGAGTGGACACGCCCGACGACCTCTACGGAATGCTCACAGGGGCTGCGCAGGCGTCCCATACGCGCTGTAATTGCGGACGTGGTCAGTGAGGGCGCCGAGGCACGCAGAACGAGAACTCTGCGCGCCGAAGGTGCCCTGAAAGCGCTCACGTCCGGTCCGGCACCCGAGCGGGTGCGCCGGGTCCTGGAGCAGGCGCTGGTCTTCGCCGGGGCGGCGTTCGCCGGTGTGTACACGCCGGAGGAGGACGGCGACCTGCTGTGCCTGGTGGAGTCGGCGGGCGTTCCGAGGACGCTGTTCGGGCTGCGCGACAGCTACCCGCGCTCCGGCAGCTCCCCGGTGGCCGACGGCCACCGCTCCGGGAGCCCGGTGTGGCTGGGGCCCGAGGAACTCGCGGGGGACGCAGAGGCGCGGCGGACGCCGCCGCGGGACTTCCACCTGGCCGTGCTGCCCGCGCGCGGGGACGGGGACGGCGGTTGTCTGCTGGCCGTCAGCGAGCGGCCGGACGGCTTCGACACCGAGGACCGCAAGTGCCTGGAGCTGATCGCCGACGCCGTCGGCTGTCCCGCCCCGGCCCGCGCCGCCGAGGGCGCGGAGCTGCCCGCCAACGCGTTCAGCCTCGCCATGGACAGCGGCCGGGTCGAGGTCGGCGACGACATCCTGGGGCTGTTCGCGGTCACCCGCGCCGAGTTCGACGGCAGGGTCGAGACCCTGCTGGGCCTGACGGTGCCGGAGGACCTGCCCTCGCTGATGTCCGTGGTAGAGGCCGACCACATGTCCCTCGGCGACCGCGAGCTGGAGTTCCGGGTCCTGCAGCCCTCCGGCCCGCCCAAGTGGCTGCGGCTGCGCGGGCGTCTGCTGCCCGGCGGCGAGGGCCGGCCCGCGATGCTCGTCGGCACGGTCGCCGACGCCTCGAAGCTGCGCTCCGAGGTCACCGACGTGGCCCGTGTCCAGCGCCTCGCCGCCATGCTCGCGACCGCCGGCACCGTCCGCGACGTCAGTCAGGCCGTTGTCTCCGCCCTGCGCAAGCCGCTGCAGGCCGACCGGATCGCGCTCGCCGAGCTGGAGGGGGACCGGCTCGTCGTCACGGTCCTCGACCCGCCCGATCCGGAGTCCTGGCCCGAGCTGTGGCGCCTGGAGTGGCGCACCGAGTGGCCCGACGCGCCCGTGCGCGCCATGCCCACCCTGGCTGCCGCTCTGCGCGAGGGCCGCGCCCGCATCTGGCCCGCCGGCACCCCGCTGGAACCCGCTCTCGCCGACGTCGGCCCCGGCGGACTCGCCGTGCTGCCGCTGCCCGCGGGCAACCGCATGGCCGGCGCCTGTCTGATCGGCTGGGACACCCCGCACGACTTCGGCCCCGACGAGCGCGCCCTGCTCACCGCCTCCGCGGGTCTCGCGGGCCAGGCTCTGATGCGGGCCCACGCCTTCGACGCCGAACACGAACTCGTCGGCATGCTCCAGCGCCAGCTGCTGCCGCGCCGCCTGCCCAAGCTGCCCGGCGCGGTCGCCGTCGCCCGGTACCTGCCCACCACGGCGGGCCTGGAGGTCGGCGGCGACTGGTACGACGTGATCCCGCTGCCCGACAACCACGTCGCCCTGGTCATCGGCGACGTCCAGGGCCACAACGCGAGTGCTGCCACCCTCATGGGCCAGATGCGCACCGCGCTGCGTGCCTATGCCGTGGAGGGCCACCCGCCGGACGTGGTCGTCTCCCACGCCAACCGGCTCCTGACGGACATGGAGACCGATCTCTTCGCCACCTGCTGCTATGTCGACGTGGACATGGAGGAGGGCTCCGCCTGGTATGTGCGCGCGGGCCATCTGCCGCCGGTGCTGCGCCACCCGGACGGCAGCACCGAGGTGCCCGAGTCCGACGGCGGGCCGCCGCTCGGCGTGGTCGCCCAGGCCGACTTCCCGATGAGTGTGCTGCGGCTGCAGCCCGGCACGGTCCTCGCGCTCACCACGGACGGCCTCGTCGAGTCCGCGGAGGCCGACATCGACGACGGCATGGAGCGGCTGGCCCGGGAACTGTCCGGCTCCGACCCCGGCCATCTCGGCCAGGTCGCCGACGCCCTCCTCGGCAACGCCCGGCGCAGCGACGACGTCGCCCTGCTCCTGCTGCGCTACGACGGCATGGCGCTGCGTCCGCTGCGCGAGAGCTGGACGGTCTGGCGCGTCCCCGAGGCCGTCGGCCACACGCGCCGTTTCACCCGCCGCACCCTCCGCGCCTGGGGCGTCACCCGCGACGACATGGACGCCGTACTCCTGGTCGTCTCCGAACTCGTCACCAACGCCCTGGTGCACACCGACGGGCAGGTCCGCCTCGACCTCACCCTGATCGACAACCGGCTGCGCGTCTCCGTCGCCGACGCCTCGCCGCGCACCCCGGTGAAGCCGACGAGCATCGGCTGGGAGGCCACCGGCGGTCGCGGCATCCTCCTCGTGGAGGCCATGTCGGAGGCGTGGGGGACGGTGCCGGCCAGCGGCGGCAAACAGGTGTGGGCCGAGCTCGCGCTCAGTTCGTGACGTTGGCGGTGATCAGGCGGAGCAGCTGTTTGGCCAGGGCGTCCTGCTCGGGCGTCAGGCCCATGGCGTCGCCGATGGCGAGGGGCACCCGGGCCGCCCTTTCCCGCAGTTGAGCGCCGGCCTCGGTGAGGCGCAGTGCGACGGACCGCTCGTCCTCGACGCGGCGTTCGCGGCGCAGCAGCCCGTTCGCCTCCAGTCGCTTCAGCAGCGGGGACAGGGTGCTGGACTCCAGCTGGAGTGCGGATCCCAGGTCACGTACGGAGATCGAGTCCTGCTCCCAGAGCACGAGCATGACCAGGTACTGCGGGTAGGTCAGGCCGAGTTCGTCCAGCAGGGGGCGGTAGCGCGCGGTGACGGCGCGGGAGGCGGCGTACAGGGCGAAGCAGAGCTGGTCGTCGAGGAGGAGTGAGCCCTCGCCCGGTTCCGCTGCGGCCGGCCGCACGGTGGGGCTTCCGGTTGCTGTCCTGTGCACGGCGATCACCAGCCTGTCGTTCGGGTCCGTTCGATTGTATCGGGCTCCAATAAGTCGCGCCCACATTAGTTGTGCACGACTTAATCGCGCGCTACTCTCCATGGTGTTGCCGCACTCCGCGGCACACCCTTCCGAGGAGGCCGTCATGACCGGCGCCACCGCACCCCGCCCCGTCCTCGAACCCGCCGCCCAGGCCTTCGCCGAGGCCACCGCCAACCCGCCCTACCTGTTCGACCTCGGCCCGGCCGAAGGCCGCAAGGCCGTGGACGAGGTGCAGTCCGGCGACATCGCGAAGCCCGCCGTCGACGAGGAATGGATCGTCGTGCCCGGCGGCCCCACCGGCCAGGTCCGCACCCGCATCGTCCGCCCCGGCGGAGCCACCGGCCCGCTCCCGGTGATCGTCTACATCCACGGCGCGGGCTGGGTGTTCGGCAACGCCCACACCCACGACCGGCTGGTGCGCGAACTCGCCGTCGGCACCGGCGCCGCGGTCGTCTTCCCCGAGTACGACCTCTCGCCCGAGGCCCGCTACCCGGTCGCCGTCGAGCAGAACTACGCGGTGGCGAAGTGGGTCGTCGAGCAGGGCGCCGCCAAGGGCCTGGACGGCACCCGCGTCGCGGTGGCCGGCGACTCCGTCGGCGGCAACATGACCGCCGCCCTCACCCTGATGGCCAAGCAGCGCGGTGACGTTCCGCTGGCGGCGCAGGTGCTGTTCTACCCGGTGACCGACGCGAGCTTCGACACGCCGTCCTACCACCGGTTCGCCGAGGGGTACTTCCTGCGCCGGGACGCCATGCAGTGGTTCTGGGACCAGTACACGACGGACGAGGCGGAGCGCGCCCAGATCACCGCGTCCCCGCTGCGGGCCTCCACCGAGCAGCTCACCGGTCTGCCGCCCGCCCTCGTCATCACCGGGGAGGCCGACGTCCTGCGCGACGAGGGCGAGGCGTATGCGAACAAGCTGCGCGAGGCGGGCGTCCCGGTCACCGCGGTGCGGTACCAGGGCATCATCCACGACTTCGTGATGCTCGCCGCCCTGCGCGAGACCCAGGCCGCGGAGGCCGCCATCAGCCAGGCGATCAGCACCCTCCGCGGGGCGCTGGGCACCGCCTGAGCGTCGAGCCGGGCATCGAAGTGGGGGCTGCGCCCGGCAGGTTCCGGTGCCCGCAGGCCCGGGCACGGCGTTTGACCGGACCGCCGTAGGGGACCCGGTCGGCGGGCACTGAAGCAGAAGGAAGATGAATCGCCGTGACACCGCACACCACTGACAAGCTTGTGATCCGTCGACCGGAGACCGGTTGGGCGCGGGCCCGGCGGCTGCGGGGCAAGGGTGTCGTACGCACCTGCGTTCCGGCGGTTCTCGAGCAGGGCGACACCCGAACGGACCAGCCCGGCCCGGAGGGCACCATCGTGCGGGGCGAGGACTGACCGGCCCCTCGACCCGGACGAGCTGATCGGCCGCGATCCCTGGTGAAGGGATCGCGACTATGGTGAGGCAGATGAAGGCTCTCGTGCTGTCCGGCGGCGCCGGTACCCGACTGAGGCCGATCACCCACACATCGGCCAAGCAGCTCGTCCCCGTGGCCAACAAGCCCGTCCTCTTCTACGGGCTGGAATCCATTGCCGCCGCCGGCATCACCGAGGTCGGCGTCATCGTCGGAGACACCGCGGAAGAAATCCAGGAAGCGGTCGGCGACGGATCCAAGTTCGGTCTGGAGATCACCTACATCCCCCAGGAGCGGCCCCTCGGGCTGGCTCACGCGGTACTGATCGCACGGGACTGGCTCGGCGACGACGACTTCGTGATGTACCTGGGCGACAACTTCATCGTCGGGGGCATCAGTGGCCTCGTCGACGCGTTCCGCACCCACCGCCCCGACGCCCAGATCCTGCTCACCCAGGTGGCCGACCCCCGCGCCTTCGGCGTCGCCGAACTCGACTCCTCCGGCCAGGTCGTGGGCCTGGAGGAGAAACCGGAGAACCCCAAGAGCGACCTCGCCCTGGTGGGCGTCTATCTGTTCACGCCCCTGATCCACGAGGCGGTCCGCGCCATCCGGCCGTCCTGGCGCGGCGAACTGGAGATCACCCACGCCATCCAGCACCTGATCGACAGCCGCGCCGACGTGCGCTGCACCGTCATCAAGGGCTACTGGAAGGACACCGGGAACGTCGTCGACATGCTGGAGGTCAACCGTACGGTCCTGGAGGCGCTCGACCGCCGGATCGACGGCGAGGTGGACGAGGGCTCCGAGACGATCGGGCGCGTGGTCGTGGAGGAGGGTGCGCGCGTCGTGAACTCGCGCATCGTCGGCCCGGTCGTGATCGGCGCCGGTAGCGTGGTCGAGGACTCCTACGTCGGGCCCTTCACCTCCGTCGCCGAGAACTGCCGGATCACCGAAAGCGAGGTGGAGTTCTCCATCGTGCTGCGTGACTCCTCGATCCTCGGAGTGGGCCGGATCGAGAACTCACTCATCGGCCGGCACGTGGAGGTGACACCGGCCCCCAGTGTGCCGAGCGCCCACCGCCTGGTCCTCGGAGACCACAGCAAGGTGCAGATCCGTACATGAACCCTCGCAGGGATCACCCAACGACCCGCCGCCGAGGGGGCGTCGGGCCACCCCCGCTCTCCACCGGCCGCGTCCTGGCGGGCGACGCTCGTACCCCGTATCCCGAGGATCATGCAACCGGCCCGAGCAGCGCCTACGGCCGCACAGGCCCGTCGGCGGGCGGGCCGTGGCCGAGGAGCCTCCCACATCGAGCGCAATCGAGCGAACCGCTTGGCTCCACGGCGTCCACGGGCGTAGTTTCGTCCGCACGATGATCGACCTGGAGTCCCGCCACGACACCCTCGACGTCGTCGACGACCAGCGCGGGCAGCCCACGTGGAGCGCGGACGTCGCCGCACGTCCCGTCGACCTCGGCCCGCCCACGGGCCGGGGCGCGAGCGGTGTCCGCCATGCCGCCGGCTGCGGCGAGGCCTCCTGGTACGAGCCGGCCCGAAAGGTCTTCGCCGCTCTCGGCGCGGGCCCCGAACGGGTGCGGCCGGCGGGCAGCGGGGCCTTCCCGCGGCCCGAGCCCCACCCCGACTGCGGTGCCCTCTCCCACGGTCGTCGGCAGGAGCCGGGTCCGCCGCCGCGCGGCCGGCGATCCGCCCTGCCCGAAGCATTCGCCCTGATCCGCAAGGAGTCCCCTTCGTGAAACGCCATGAATTCCTGCGGGGTCTGCACAAGGCCACCGCGAACCGCAATTACCTGGAGATCGGAGTCAACGACGGCCGCAGTCTCACGCTGTCCCGCGTCCCCAGCATCGCGGTCGACCCCGCGTTCAAGGTGGTCACGGAGATCCGCTGCGACGTCCACCTGGTGAAGGCCACCAGCGACGACTTCTTCGCCCGGGAGAACCCCCTCGGCCACCTCAAGGGCGGCCGCCACCCCGTGCGCAACCTGCGCCGGGGCCGCAGCCCGCTCGGCTACTGGCGTCGCACCACGCTCGACCTGGCGTTCATCGACGGCATGCACCTGTTCGAGTACGCGCTGCGGGACTTCATCAACATCGAGAAGCACTCGGACTGGTCGAGCGTGATCGTCTTCGACGACATGCTGCCGCGCAGCATCGACGAGGCCGCCCGCGACCGGCACACCAACGCCTGGACCGGCGACGTCTACAAGATCATCGAGATCCTGAACCGTTACCGGCCCGACCTTGTGACCGTCCTCGTCGACACCCAGCCCACCGGCCAGCTGATCGTCTTCGGCGCCGACCACAAGAACACCGTGCTGAAGGACAAGTACGACGAGATCATCGCCGAGTTCCAGGTGCCCGACCCGCAGAAGGTGCCCGAGGCGGTCCTGGAGCGGGTGAAGGCGGTCACGCCGGAGACGCTGCTGGAGGCCGACTTCTGGCGCCCCCTGGTCCGCGCGCGCAACCGCGGCCTCAGCCGCGCCCGCGGCTGGCAGCCGCTGCGCTCGGCCCTGGAGAGCCTGGCGGTCAGCCGCTGAACGGGCGGCCGCGCAACTCCTCGTAACGGGAGGTGCAGGCGTCGTACGACGGCAGGAGCCCGCTTCGCCGGGCCTCTGCCAGCGACGGCGCCTGCGCGTCCTTCGGGGACAGCACCGGGGGGATGCCCTCGGGCCAGGCGATGCCCAGATCCGGGTCCAGGGGGTGCACGCCGTGCTCACGACCCGGCGCGTACCCCGTCGAGCACAGGTAGACCACGGTGGCGTCGTCGGTCAGCGCCATGAAGGCGTGCCCGAGGCCCTCCGCGAGGAACAGGGCGTGCCGGGTGTCCTCGTCGAGGCGCACCGCCTCCCACTCGGCGAAGGTGGGCGAGCCGACGCGCAGGTCCACCACCACGTCCAGGATCGCGCCGCGCACGCAGGTGACGTACTTGGCCTGCCCGGGCGGCACATCCGCGAAGTGCACCCCGCGCAGCACACCAAAGCGGGAGACCGAGCAGTTGGCCTGCGCGAGCGAGAGGTCGTAGCCGGTGGCCTCGCGGAACTCCTCGCCGCGGTACCACTCGTGGAAGCTGCCCCGTTCATCGGGGAAGATCTTCGGCTCCAGCGCCCACGCGCCCGCTATGCCCAGTGATCGCACGCTTTCACGCCTTTCCTGCCTTGGCTGCCCGGGATGCCGCGCGCCGTCTGAGGACCGCGACGAGCGCCCGCCGCGCCCTGCGGGCCAGCCGCCGTACGGCCGAAGGCCTGGGCGTCCGCACCACCTTGATCGAGTTCGCGTCCGCGCGCAGGGCGAGCGGCAGCGGGAGGAAGCGCGGCTCGGCGGCGTCGGGGGCCGCGCACAGGGCGGTCCGCCAGGTTGCGCCGCTGAGGTCGGCGACGGTCGGGGCGGCCTCCAGCACGGCCCCGTCCGCAGCCGGGGACAACGTGCCGGGTACGTCCACCGATCGGTCGGGTGAGGTCAGCCGCAGCAGCACGGGCGTCTCGGCCGGGACGTGCAGCGGCAGGGGCGCGCGCAGCCGGCCCCCCGAGACGCTCACGGCGTCCGGGGCGAGCCGGCCGAGGCCGAGGCGCTGGTTGGCCCGGTCGACGTCCAGGGACAGGTTGCCGTGCTGGTCGGTCCAGTACGGCAGGACCACCCGCCCGGCCGCGACGGCGGCGGACGTGGCGGCACGGGCCTTGTGCGGGCCCGGGCCCACGCGTGCCGTCTTGCTCCAGCCGCCCAGCCTGACGCGGGCGTAGGTGTCCCACAGCCCGGCGCGCAGCGGCGATCCGTCCATGGCGACGGCCGGATCGACGGTGGCGGTCGCCCGCAGCACCAGCCGCACCTGCCCGCTGTCCTCGACCGGGACGATCTCCCGGGTGACCTCGATCGGCTGGAAGTACTGGGCGGCGCTGGAGCGTTCGCGCACCAGGAGGTCCGCGGCGGCCTGTCCGAACCGGGCGACGGTGTCGGCGCCCACCCAGGCGATCGCCTCGTCCAGGTCCTTGGGCGGGCCGTCCAGCGGGGTGCGGACCCCGCCTCCGGGGAACGTCAGCGGCGTACCGCCCGCCGTGAGCTCGGCGGCGAAGTCGAGGCGCAGCCTGCCGTCCTGCCACTCGACGGTCCCGGGCTTGGCGGAGAGGCCGAGGCCGGTCTCCCACTCGGCGAAGGCCACCACGTCGTCGTACCGGTCGGCGGCGACGAGCGCGGCCACGACCTGTTGCGTCGGCTGCAGTCCGGCGGCGACACCGGGGCCGAAGCGCTCGACGACGACCTGGTGGATCTCCGCGAACTGCTTGCGCCGGTAGTCGTCCGGCTTGACGAGGAACCGCTTGCCGCGCAGCCGCTCCACCATCTCCACCCGCAGCCAGCGGCGGTGCAGGCTGTCACGCACCTCGCCCGGCTCGGTGTACCGGTCGACGATGTCCAGCGCTTCCCGCAGGTTCTTGAAGTACCCGACGGGGTCGAACTGTTGGAAGCCCGCGTTGGAGGAGTCGTCGCGCCGGATGTGGTAGTAGCAGACGTAGTCGCCGATGACCGACACATTGGCCGCGCGCAGATACGCCTCCGTCACGAAGACATGGTCCTCCAGGCGCCGTCTGCCCTCGGGGAAGCGCAGGCCGATCTCGTCCAGGAAGGCCCGGCGGAACATCTTGTGCGGGGTGAGGCTGTCGATGAGCGGGGCATCCCGCACACTGGCCCGCGGTCGGTTGCGGCGGAACAGCTCCACCGGCACCCCGCGGCCCTGGCCGGCCATCTTGCCGACGACGACGTCGGCGCCGTTGGCCACGCCGTAGTCGTACATCCGCTCCAGGGCCTCGTCGCCCAGGCGGTCGTCGTTGTCGACGAACATGACGTACTCGCCCTGGGAGGCGGCGATGCCGACGTTGCGGGGCTTGCCCGACCAGCCGGAGTTCTCCTGGTGGATGACCCGGACCCGCGGCTCCTCGGCGGCAAGCGCGTCCAGCCGGGCCGGGGTCTGGTCGGTGGAACCGTCGTCGACGAAGATCACTTCGTACTCGTCGGGTGGCAGCGACTGCTTCAGCAACGAGGTGATGCAGTCCTCGATGTAGGGCCCCGGGTTGTAGACGGGGACGATGACACTGACCTTGACCGGCATCGGGCTTCCGAGCCCCCTCGGGTCGCTCGCCGAAAGTGTGAGTACGGGTGGCCAGATGCTATCTCCGCCGGGCGCTCGGTCCCACTCCGGGCCCGCCTCGAGATCATTTCCGCGAGCCGGATCAGCCGTGCGTCCCGGCCGGCGGCTCCAGGATCTCGGCCGTGGTGCACGTCGCGCCCAGCCGCGGGAGATCCGCTCGACGCTGCCCCGGTGAGCCACGGGGTCCAGGTGGCTCATGGCATCGGTGGCGAGTGGGAGGCGGTAGCGGTGCTCGTGCGCCGCGCGGGCGGACGCCACGCCGATGCCGGTGGCGCTTGGTGACGGTGATGTCGCCGGTGCGACCGGCCAGTTCGGTAACGAGACCCGGACCAGCACCACGGGCAGACCGCGGGCACAGAAGGGGCCGGCGAGTTCGACCGTACGGGTGACGGTGTGCGGCTGTACTGGCGCGGTGACGACACCGGCCTACGGCGGCCACGGCCGGCGGCCACCCCCGACCGAGCCGCAGTCCGGTCAGAAGCATCGGTGAGGCAAACCTGGGGCGACGCACCGGGCGGACCGCTCACGCCGTGGCACCGGTGCCCTCTCTAGGCTGACCGCGTGCGCCTGCTGCTGACGACCGACACCCACCTCCCCAAACGCGCCAAGGAGCTGCCCGAGCCGCTCCTGGCCGAACTCCCGCGCGCCGACGTCGTGTTCCACGCCGGGGACTGGGTCGACACCGCCACCCTCGACCTGCTGGAGGCTCGCTGCCGCAGAGTCGTCGGCGTGTACGGCAACAACGACGGACCGGCGCTGCGCGCCCGGCTGCCCGAAGTGGCGTACGCCGAGCTCGACGGAGTGCGTTTCGCAGTCGTGCACGAGACGGGCCCCGCACAGGGCCGGGAGGCGCGCTGTGCCGCCCGGTTCCCCGACTGCGACGTGCTGGTCTTCGGGCACAGCCACATCCCCTGGGACACGACCGCCCCCGGCGGCCTGCGCCTGCTCAACCCCGGCTCCCCGACCGACCGGCGCCGCCAGCCCCACTGCACGTACATGACCGCCACGGTGGCCGACGGCCTCCTCACGGATGTACGGGTGCACCGCCTGCCTCCGAGGTAGCACCGGTTTCGGGCCGGCAGGGCGGGGCACCCGGCGGCGGCCGTACGCGCCCGTCCGGCATCCGGCGGCGTTGTCAGACCCTCCTGTTACCAAGGAACCATGACTGGATCACCGGCAACGCTTCTGCGGCGCGCGGTGAGCCCCGCACGGCACGAGGGCTCGCCGCGCACCGTCCTGTTCGTCATGTGCGCCGGGTACTTCCTGGTGCTGCTCGACGTCACCATCGTCAACGTCGCGCTGCCCCGCATCGGTTCGAGCCTCGGCACCGACATCGGCGGGCTTCAGTGGGTGGTGGACGGGTACGCGCTGGCGCTGGCCGCCCTCATGCTGACCAGCGGGACGGCCGGGGACCTGTATGGACACCGGCGCGTGGTGCTCACCGGACTCGTCGTCTTCGGCGCCGGCTCGCTCGCCTGCGGACTCGCCCCCGGTGTCCCCGTCCTGGTCGCCGCCCGAGTGGTCCAGGGCGTCGGCGCGGCGCTGCTGCTGCCCGGCACGCTGGCCATCATCAGCCGCGCCTTCCCCGACGACGCGGCACGCGCCCGTGCGATCGGCGTCTGGGCCGGCACAGGGAGCCTGGCGCTGCCCGCGGGCCCCTTGCTGGGCGGCGCCCTCACCGAAACCCTCGGCTGGCGGGCGATCTTCCTGCTGAACGTGCCGATCGTGCTGGTCGCCCTCGTGTGGTCCGCCGCGATCGTGCGGGAGAGCAGGGAGGAGCAGGCCCGGCGCCTGGACGTGCCCGGACTGCTGCTCGGCAGCCTCCTGCTCCTGGCGACCACCTACGCCTTCATCGAGGGCGGCCGCGCCGGGGCCGGCGCCCCGCAGGTGCTCGTGGCCGCGGCGCTCGCCGTCCTCGCCGTGCCGGCGCTGGCCGTCGTCGAACTGCGCCGCGGGGACGAGGCGATGCTGCCCGTTCCGCTGCTGCGGCGACCCGCCTTCGACGCGGCGAACGTGGTGGCCGGGATCATGAACATGGGCACGCTCGGCACGCTGTTCGTGCTGATGCTCTTCCTGCAGTCGATCCAGGACCGCTCCGCGCTGCTCGCGGGCGCGGCCGTCATACCCCTGTTCGCCCCGCTCGCCGTCATCGCGCCCTTCGGCGGTCGCATCACCAGCCGGATCGGGTCGCGACTTCCGGCCGCCGCGGGTCTGCTCGTCGCCACGGCCGGGCTCGCCCTCCTCGTCCTGGCCGAGCCGCACTCCACGTATCTCGTCCTGCTGCCCGCGTTTTTGCTGTGGGGCATCGGCATGGGCTTCCTGACCCCGGCGGTCGTCGCCGCGGCCATCGCGGCCGTCCCGGCCGAACGGTCGGGGCTGGCCTCCGCGATGAACAACACCGCACGTCAGACCGGCGGTGCGATAGGTATCGCGGTGGCGGGCGCGATCGCCGGACAGCCCGGCGACGAGACACGTTTTGTACGGGGCTTCCACGCCGTCGCCCTCGGAGCCGCGGGCCTCTACGCGGCCGCCGCGGTGCTCGCCCTGATCGCGTTGCCGGGCGCCCTGCTTCCGGGCGGCGAGAGGTGACGTGAGCAGGCACAAAGTCCGGGCCGCTCCATGCAGCTGCGAGCGGCCCGGGCGCTGCGAGTGTGCGCTGTCACGGACCTCCTTCCCGCAGAGGTGCTGTGTCGCGGGGGCGTGCATGCCCCATCGGGCGCCGCCTACCCCTCGG
This sequence comes from Streptomyces sp. NPDC001137, assembly GCF_040298885.1. Classification (NCBI taxonomy): domain Bacteria; kingdom Bacillati; phylum Actinomycetota; class Actinomycetes; order Kitasatosporales; family Streptomycetaceae; genus Streptomyces; species Streptomyces sp. NPDC001137. The sequence continues at coordinate 46,232 of NZ_JBEPBA010000018.1, read as the reverse complement.
ACGGCGTCCCACACCCCGAAATTCGATGGACGTCCGGCCCCCGCCCCGCTGAGATGGACGGCGTGCTGATCGACGCAACTCTGGTACGCCGTCTGCTCGTTGCCCAGTTCCCTCAATGGGCCGATCTGCCGGTCACCCCGGTGCCGCAGTCCGGCATGGACAACGCCACCTTCCGGCTCGGCGACGAGCTGTCGGTACGTCTGCCGCGCTACGCGCACTGGGTCGGCCAGGTGGAGCGCGAGCACCGCTGGCTGCCCCGTCTCGCCCCGTACCTCCCGCTGGCCGTTTCCGAGCCCCTCGCGATGGGGGAACCCGGCGAGGGCTACCCCTATCCGTGGTCCGTGTACCGGTGGCTGGACGGTGAGACGGCGGCCACCGACGCCCTGACCGACCCGGTCGGCACCGCCCTCGACCTCGCCGAATTCATCACCGCCCTGCAGGCCACCGACCCCACCGGCGGACCCGGCCCCGAGCAGAGCAACGCCTTCCGCGGTGTGCCGCTGGGCGACGAGCGCGACTCCGTGGCCGCGGAGGCCCGTGTGCGGCCCAAGCTGGAGGCGCTGAAGAAGGCGGGCCTCGTCGATGTCGACGCGGTGACGGAGGTGTGGGAGGCGGCGCTCGCCGCGCCCGCCTGGGAGAAGCCGCCGGTGTGGATCCACGGCGACCTCGACGCGGCCAACCTCCTGACGCGGAACGGCCGGCTGAGCGCCGTCATCGACTTCGGCACGCTGGCCGTGGCCGACCCCGCCGTGGACCTGGTGCCCGCCTGGAAGTTCCTGCCCGAGCGGGCACGGGACGTCTTCCGTGAGGCGGTCGGCGCCGACGACGCGACCTGGGCCCGGGGCCGCGGCTGGGCCCTCGCCGGATCGCTCCCGGTACCCGACGACCCCTTCTTCCGCGACCACCCGGCCCGGATCACGGCAGCGCTGAAGCACCTGGAGGCGATCCTCGCGGACTACCGGCGCGACGCGGGCTGAGTGAAGGGGGATCAGCCCCGCCGCCACCGCCGTACCCGCGTGAACACGACCGCCACGACGACGGCCGCCGCGACCGCCACCGCTGCCCGTTTGGCCACCGGCACCCCGGCCGTGCGGAACAGGTCGAGGGGTTCGGTCTCCTCCGGCCGCTCCGCCACCGCCTCGGCAGGCTCGGGCTCCACGATCCGCTCCGCGAGGCACTGGGCGAACTGCCCGACGAGCCGGTCGCCCACCTCAGCCATCACCCCGCGCCCGAACTGCGCCGGACGCCCGGTCACCGTCAGATCCGTCCGCACCGACACCGCCGTACCACCGTCGCGCTCGCTCAGGATGCCGGTCACCGTGGCGCGTGCGGTGCCCTGGCCGCGGGTCTCCCGGCCGCCCGCGATCAGCACCATGCGGTGCGCCGTCTCGTCCTGCTCCTCGAACACGGCCGTTCCCTTGTACGTCACGGTGATCGGGCCCACCTTGACCTTCACCGAGCCGGTGACGGTCTTTCCGTCGTACTCCTCGACGGTCGCCCCCGGCATGCACGGGGCGACCCGCTCGATGTCGAGGAGCGTCTGCCAGGCCTCGTCGACCGGGACCGGCACGGTGAACTCGTGGTGCAGCTCCATGACTTCCTCCAACGGGCGTCACGTCGACGGATGGATGGCCCCCGCGGTGGCCGCCAGCGGGGCGCCGCTGCCGCCCCAGCGCAGTGCGACGATCTCGGCGGCGACGGACACGGCGACCTCCTCGGGCGTACGGGCGCCGAGGTCGAGGCCGACGGGGGAGCGCAGCCGGGACAGTTCCCTCTCGGTGAGCCCGGCGTCGAGCAGGCGTTTCATGCGGTCGTCGTGGGTTCGGCGACTGCCCATCGCCCCGATGTAGGCGGCGGGCCGGCGCAGTGCCTCCTCCAGCAGCGGCACGTCGAACTTGGGGTCGTGGGTGAGGACACAGATCACCGTGCGTTCGTCGGTGTCGGTGCCCCGCAGATAGCGGTGCGGCCAGTCGACGACCACCTCGACGGCGTCCGGGAAGCGTTTGGGGGTGGCGAACACCGGGCGGGCGTCGCACACGGTGACCCGGTAGCCGAGGAAGCTGCCGATGCGGGCGACCGCGGCCGCGTAGTCGATGGCGCCGAAGACCAGCATGCGGGGCGGCGGAGCGAAGGAGTGCAGGAAGACGGTGACCGCGTCCTCGCGGCGCTCGCCGTGCGGGCCGTAGTGACGCAACCCGGTGGCACCCAGGGCGAGTTCGCCGCGCGCGTCGGCGGTGACGGCCACGTCCAGACCGGCCGTGCCCAGCGTCCCGGACACCCCGTCCGGCCAGACGGCGAGGGTGGCCCCGATACGGGCGGGCCCCTCCGTCACCGTCGCCAGGGTCACCGGTCGGCCCTCGGCCACGGACTCCGCGACCGCGGCGAACCCCGGATCGGTCTCGCGCGTGACGGGCCGGACCAGCAGCGTGATCTCGCCGCCGCAGGTGAGCCCGACCGCGAACGCGTCCTCGTCGCTGTAGCCGAAGGTCTCCAGGCGCGCCTCACCGCTCTCCACCACCTCCTGGGCGAGCTCGAACACCGCGCCCTCCACGCAGCCCCCGGACACGCTGCCCACGACCTCGTCGCCGGGCCCCACGGCCATGGCCGCCCCGGGATCACGCGGTGCGCTGCGGCTCACGGCGACCACGGTCGCAAGGCCGAACGGGACCCGGCCCGCGTACCACTCGCTCAGCGTCGGAAGAATCTCACGCACGATCCGCTCCTTCCACGGGCGCCGGGCCGGTCCCGCGCACCGCCGCCGCCAGTTGCTCCAGCGCGGCCAGGCTGTGCCCCTCGAGGAAAGCGTCCACGCTCGGCAGCGCCGCCGCCATCCCGGCGGCAAGCGGCGCGTAGCCGGGGCGGCCCTTGCGCGGATTGGCCCAGATCACGCGGTGTGCCAGCCGGTGCAGACGGCGCATCTGGGCGCCGAGCAGCTCCGGATCGCCACGTTCCCAGCCGTCGGACAGCACCACCACGACCGCCCCGCGCGCCATGCCCCGCTGCCCCCAGCGGTCCAGGAACTCGCGCAGCAGCTCCCCGAGCCGGGTTCCGCCGTGCCAGTCCGGCAGGGCGGACGCGAGCGCGGCCATCGCCAGATCCGGGTCGCGGTGCGACAGTTCGCGGGTGACCCGGGTCAGCCGGGTGCCGATGGTGAACACCTCCGTACGGCTCCCACGGACGGCCGCATGCGCGAGCCGCAGCAGCGCGTCGGCGTACGGCGCCATCGAACCGCTGACGTCCACGAGCAGAACCACCCGCCGCGGCCGGTCCGCCCGGGTGTGCCGCCGCAGCCGGGCCGGTTCCCCGCCGCGCCGCAGCAGTTCGCGCACCGTCCGGTGCGGATCCACCGCCCCTCGCCGTGCCGGCCGCCGCCGCGCGGTGCGCCGCATCTCGCCGCGCAGCGCGAACGCGGCCAGCAACCGGCGCAGTTGCTCACGCTCGGCGGAGTCCAGTCCGGCGACGTCACGGTGGCGCAGGAGCTCCGAGGAGCTGGCGAGCGCCGCGGCGGGCGGCGCCGGGTGCTGCTCCTCGTCGCGGGTGACCGCACGGGGCAGCGGACCCTCCCGTGCGACCAGCCGCAGCCGGGCTGTGGGAGGAGCGGCCGCTGTCCGCCCGGCGGGCGCGGCGCCGCCGAAGCAGGCGGCGAACACGCGCTCGTAGCGCTCCAGGTCGTCCCGCCCGCCGCACAGGGTCAGCCGTCCCGCCCAGTACACGTCCGCCCGCATCCCGGCCCGCAGCTCGTCCACCGCGCGCAGAAAGGCGTGCACCCGCTCGGCGCTCGCATCGACCCCGGCCGCGCGCAGGGCACGGGCGAAGCCGAGCAGGGCGGCGTCGGCACGGGCGCCCGCGGCGGGCCCGGCGAGTGGATCAACCGGGCCGCCGCGCGACACGCCCCCGTGGGCACTTCCGCCGTCCCGCCCCAGGGCCTCGGCGCCCCGGCCCCGCATTTCCGCGGCGCGGGCGCGCCCACCTGCACGCTGGTCCCGTGGCCGGTGTCCGTCGGTCGGTTCCTGCCCTCCGCTCTCCGCCCACCCCACCCCGCCGCCCACTGCGCTCACACCCCCCGAGCAGCGAGGACCGCCGCCAGATCGAGCCCGCGCGCCCGTTCCACGTCCTCGCGGTACTTCAGCACGGAGCCCAGGGTCGCCACGGCCAGGTCCGGGTCCGCCTCGCTCGCGCCCAGCGCGTCCAGGGCCCGGGCCCAGTCGATCGTCTCGGCGACCCCCGGCGGCTTCAGCAGGTCCTGCGACCGCAGCGCCTGCGCAAGCGCGGTCACCTGCTCCGCCAGCCGAGCCGAGACGGCAGGCAACCGCCGCCGTACGATGGCCAGTTCACGGGCGAAGCCCGGATGGTCGAACCAGTGGTACAAGCAGCGGCGCTTCAGTGCGTCGTGCACCTCGCGGGTGCGGTTGGAGGTCAGGACGACCACGGGCGGCGTCTCGGCGCGCAGGGTGCCCAGCTCCGGGATCGTGACCGAGAACTCCGACAGCAGCTCCAGCAGGAAGGCCTCGAACTCGTCGTCGGCGCGGTCGATCTCGTCCACCAGCAGCACCGACGGCTGCGTCTCCAGCGCCTTGAGCAGCGGCCGGGCGACCAGGAAGCGGCGGTCGTACAGCTCGTCCTCCAGACGGTCGGCGTCCCTGAGACCGGCCGCCTCGGCGGCCCGCAGGTGCAGCAGCTGACGTGGGAAGTCCCAGTCGTACAGTGCCTGCGAGGCATCGATGCCCTCGTGGCACTGCAACCGGATCAGCGGGGCGTCCAGCGCCTCGGCCAGGGCGGACGCGAGCGCCGTCTTGCCGACGCCCGCGTCGCCCTCGCAGAAGATCGGCCGGTGCAGCCGCAGGGCCAGGAAGCAGGCGGTCGCCAGCCCGTCGTCGACGAGGTATCCCGTCTCCTCCAGGCGGGCGCGCACCTGCTGCGGGCCGTCGATGTCCCCGGCCGGGCCGAGCCGGTCCGCGATCGGGTCCTGCTGGTGCGTGATCGGTCCTCACCCCATTCCGGCTGCGGCCAGCACCGCCCGCCTGGTGAGCACCCGTGCCAGGTGCTCGCGGTACTCGGGCGAGGCCGAGATGTCCCGCGAGGGCCGGGTCCCGTCGGCTGCGGCCCCCGCGGCCCGGGCGACGGCCTCCGCGGTCCCGGCACCGGACAGGGCGTCCTAGGCCGCCGAGGCGCGCAGCGGCGTCGAGCCCATGTTGGTCAGACCGATCCGCGCCTCGGCGATGTGCCCGTCGTCGCGCCGCACCAGCGCGGCCACGCCGACCGTCGCCCAGGACTGCGCCACCTGGTGGAACTTCTCGTAGTGGAAGCCCCAGCCGTCCACCTTGGGCACCCGCACCTCCACCAGGAGCTCGTCGGGTTCGAGCGCCGACTGCAGATAGTCGACGAAGAATTCACCCGCGGGCAGTGTGCGCCGCCCCCGCGGTCCCTGCGCCACGAGTTGGGCGTCGAGGGCCAGCACCACCGCGGGCAGATCGCCGGCCGGGTCGGCGTGCGCGAGGGAGCCGCCGAGGGTGCCCCGGTGGCGTACGGCGGGATCCGCGACGGTCGCCGTGGCGGAGGCCAGCAGGCCGGCGTGCCGGCGGACCAGCGGATCGTGGATGACGTCGTGGTGCGTGGTCATCGCGCCGATGACGAGCGTGTCGCCGTCCTCGCGCACCCCGCGCAGTTCGGGGATGCGGCCGACGTCCACGACCAGCTCAGGGAAGGCCAGCCGCAGCCTCAGCAGCGGCAGCAGGCTCTGCCCGCCGGCCAGCACCTTCGCCTCCTCGCCGGCCTCGGCGAGCGTGCGTACCGCCTCGTCGACGCTTGCCGGCCGGGCGTAGTCGAATGCCGGAGGAATCATGACCGGGCCTCCTTCCCGGACTGAACCGCGCGCCAGACCCGCTCAGGTGTGCAGGGCATACGGATGTCCGTCACGCCCAGGGGGCGCAGCGCGTCCACGATCGCGTTGACGACGGCGGGCGTGGACGCGATCGTGCCCGCCTCGCCGACTCCCTTCACTCCCAAGGGGTTCGAGGTGGCCGGTGTCTCCGTCCGCTCGGTCACGAAGTCGGGCAGGTCGGGGGCCGACGGCACGAGGTAGTCGGCCATGGTGCCGGAGACCAGGTTGCCCTCGTCGTCGTAGACGGCCTCCTCGTACAGTGCCTGCGCGATGCCCTGCGCGATTCCGCCGTGCACCTGCCCCTCGACGATCAGCGGGTTGACGACCCTGCCGACGTCGTCGACGCAGACGTAGGAGCGGATGCGCGTACGCCCGGTCTCGGTGTCGACCTCGACCGCACACAGGTGGGTGCCGTGCGGATAGGAGAAGTTGTCCGGGTCGAGCAGGTGCTCGGCGTTGATGCTGGGCTCCATGCCGTCGGGCAGGTCGTGCGAGGAGAAGGTCTCGAAGGCGACCTCCTGGATGGTTTTACGGGCGTCCGGGGAGCCCTTCACGGAGAACACGCCGTTCGTGAACTCCAGGTCGTTCTCGGCGGCTTCGAGCAGGTGGGCGGCCACTTTCCGGGCCTTGGTCACCACCTTCTTCGCGGCGTGATGCACGGCCGTCCCGCCCAGGACCAGCGAGCGTGAGCCGTAGGTGTCCATCCCCTGCGGCACCAGCCTCGTGTCGCCGTGCACGACCTCGACGTCCTCGAACGGCACGCCCAGCACATCGGCGGCGATCTGGCTCCAGCAGGTCGCATGGCCCTGCCCGTGCGGGCTCGTGCCGGTGACCACCTCGACCTTGCCGGTGGGCAGCATGCGGATGCTCGCCGCCTCCCAGCCGCCCGCCGCGTACCTGAGGTCGCGCAGCACCCGGCTGGGCGCGAGCCCGCACATCTCGGTGTACGTCGACACGCCGATGCCGAGCCGGACGGAGTCGCCCCGGTGGTTGCGGTCGGCCTGCTCGGCGCGCAGCTTGTCGTAGTCGAACAGCGCGAGCGCCTTCTCGGTCGCGGCCTCGTAGTTGCCGCTGTCGTACGTCAGACCCGCGATGGACGTGTACGGGAACTCCTCGTGCCGGATCCAGTTCCGGCGCCGCAACTCCATGGGATCCAGGCCGAGTTCGGCCGCCAGGTCGTCCATGATCCGCTCGATGGCGAACGTCGCCTCGGGGCGTCCGGCGCCACGGTAGGCGTCGGTCGGCGTCCTGGTCGTGAACACGCCGGTGCAGGTGAAGTCGTAGGAGTCCATCTTGTAGATGCCCGGGTACATGAACGCACCGAGGAGCGGCGTCCCCGGAGTGATGATCATGAGGTAGGCGCCCATGTCCGCCAATAGGTCGACCTTCAGGCCGAGCAGCCTGCCCTCCCGGGTCGCGGCGATCTCGACGTCCTGGATCTGGCCGCGGCCGTGGTGGGTGGCGAGGTAGTTCTCGGAGCGGGACTCGGTCCACTTGACGGGCCGGCCGGTCTTCCGCGCCACCGCGAGCGCGACGGCCTCCTCGCCGTACACCTGGAGTTTGGAGCCGAAACCGCCGCCGACGTCGGGGGCGACCACTCGCAGTTTGTGCTCGGGGATGCCGGTGACCAGCGCCATCATGACGCGGACGATGTGCGGGATCTGCGTCGAGGAGTAGAGGGTGTACTCGCCGGACGCGGCGAGCGGGGTGACGACGACCGCGCGTGGCTCCATCGCGTTGGGGATGAGCCGCTGCTGGTGGTAGCGGCGCTTCAGGGTCACATCGGCGCGCTGTCGTACGGAGCCGAAGTCCTCGCCCGTCTTCAGCGGCCAGACGTAGCAGCGGTTGGTGCCCTTGTCGGAGTGGACCAGCGGGGAGTCCTCGGCGAGCGCCGCCTCCAGGTCGAGGACCGGGGGCAGCGGTTCGTAGTCGACCTCGATCGCCTCCAGGGCGTCGGCGGCCGCGTACCGGTCACGGGCCACCACGACCGCCACCGGGTCGCCCGCGTACCGCACCTCGTCGACCGCGACCGCCGGGTGGTCGGGCAGCACGATGTCCTCGGTCACCGGCCAGGCACAGGGCAGCGACCCCAGTCCTTCGGCGAGGTCGCCGCCGGTGAACGCGGCGATGACACCGGGGCGTTCGAGTGCCGGTGAGACGTCGACGCGCTCGATGCGGGCGTGTGCCATCGGGCTGCGCAGGATGGCCAGGTGGAGCAGTCCGCCCACGCTGATGTTGTCGGTCCAGTTGGTCTGCCCGGTGATCAGGCGGGCGTCCTCCTTACGGGGCCGGGCGCGCCCGACCTCGCTCTGAACGGCCTGGTCGGTCATGCCGGGACCTCCTGTCCGGAGGCGGCCTGCACGGCCCGCACGATGTTCTGGTAGCCGGTGCAGCGGCAGAGGTTGCCCTCGAGGGCGTGCCGGATCTCGTCCGGGGTGGGGTGCGGGTGCTCGCGCAGCAGATCGCGTGCCGCCATCAGCATCCCCGGGGTGCAGTAGCCGCACTGCAGCGCGTGCTTCTCGTGGAAGGCGCGCTGAAGGGCGGTCGGCTCACCGTCCCGGGCCAGCCCCTCGACCGTCGTCACCTCACCTCCGTCCGCCTGGACGGCGAGCACGGAGCAGCTCTTGACGCTGACGCCGCCCAGCTCCACCGTGCAGGCCCCGCAGTTCGAGGTGTCGCAGCCGACGGGGGTCCCGGTCAGACCGAGGCGGTCGCGCAGGTAGTGGACCAGGAGGAGACGGGGTTCCACGTCGTCCTCGTACGTCGTGCCGTCCACCTTCACCGAGATGTGGGTCATGTGCCCTCCCAGGATCACGGGACGTGATGTGCGTCACTCTAGGACCGCTTCTCGGAGGGGGCGAGAGTGGCGGAGTCATTGGTTGAGCGTTAATCCGTTGCCGCGGTGACGCCGGTACTGGTGCACTTCTTGTGTTGGGTCACGGCACAGTCAAGGAGAAGCAATGCGAGCACCGTTCATGTCCGCCCAGGAAGGAATGACCCACTCTCCGAAGGACATGACGCTTCGTGCACTTGCTCAACCTTGGCATCCTCGCGCACGTCGACGCAGGTAAGACCAGCCTGACCGAGCGGCTGCTGCACTCGGTCGGAGTGATCGACCAGCCCGGCCGTGTCGACGACGGGAACACCCGCACCGACACCCTCGCGCTGGAGCGGCAGCGCGGCATCACCATCAAGTCCGCCGTCGTCTCGTTCGCGATCGACGACGTGACGGTCAACCTCATCGACACCCCCGGACACCCGGACTTCATCGCCGAGGTGGAGCGGGTGCTCGGAGTGCTCGACGGCGCGGTTCTCGTCGTCTCGGCCGTCGAGGGCGTCCAGGCGCAGACCCGCGTCCTGATGCGGACGCTGCAGCGGCTGCGCATCCCGACCCTTCTGTTCGTCAACAAGATCGACCGCCGCGGGGCGCGGTACGAGGGGGTGCTGCGCGAGATCTGCGAGCGGCTCACGCCGGCGGCCGTGCCGATGGGGGCGGTCGGCGAACTCGGCACGCGCGATGCCCGGTTCGTACCGGGGCTCGCCGCGACGGCGCTCGATGTGCTGGCGGACCATGACGACGAGCTGCTCACCGCCTATGTGGAGGGCAGCGACATGTCACATGCCACCCTCCGCGCCGCCCTCACCGCCCAGACCCGCGAGGCCCTCGTCCATCCCGTCCTCTTCGGCTCCGCCATCACCGGCGCAGGAGTGAGCGAACTGGTCGCCGGCATCAAGGACCTCCTGCCTCCGGCCGACGGCAATCCCGAAGGGCCGGTCTGCGGCACCGTCTTCAAGGTCGAGCGGGGCCCGGCGGGGGAGAAGGTGGCGTACGCCCGCATGTTCTCCGGCACCCTGCGCACCCGCGACCGGATCCCCTTCGGCGAGGCCCGCACGGAGGGAAGGGTCACCGCGATCAGCGTCTTCGACCACGGCACCGACGTGCGGGCGGACGCCGTCCCCGCCGGACGCATCGCCAGGCTGTGGGGCCTGACCGACATCAGGATCGGCGACGCTCTCGGTGAACCCCGCAAGGCCTACGAGCACCACTTCGCCCCGCCCACACTGGAGACGGTGGTCGTCCCGGGCCCGGGCGTGGACACCCGCAAGCTCCATCTCGCGCTCACCCGGCTCGCCGAACAGGACCCGCTGATCGACCTGCGCCACGACCAGGTGCGCCAGGAGACCTCCGTGTCCCTCTACGGCGAGGTGCAGAAGGAGGTCGTCCAGGCCACGCTCGCCGAGGAGTTCGGGCTCGACGTCACCTTCCGGGAGACCACGGTCATCTGTATCGAGCGGCCGTGCGGGCGGGGAGCGGCGGTGGAGTTCAACAAGAAGGACCCGAACCCCTTCCTGGCCACCGTCGGCCTGCGCGTCGACCCCGCGCCGGCCGGCTCGGGCGTGCGGTTCCGCCTGGAGGTGGAGCTCGGCGCCATGCCGTACGCCTTCTTCAAGGCCGTAGAGGACACCGTCCGCGAGACCCTCGGACAGGGCCTGTACGGCTGGCAGGTCACCGACTGCACGGTCACCATGACCCACTCCGGCTACTCGCCCCGGCAGAGCCACGCCCACCAGGGCTTCGACAAGAGCATGTCCAGCACCGGCCACGACTTCCGCGGTCTGACCCCGCTGGTCCTCATCGAGGCGCTGCGCCGGGCGGGCACCCGGGTGTACGAGCCGATGCACCGCTTCCGCCTCGAAGCCCCGGCCGACACCCTCGGTGCCCTGCTGCCGGTGCTGGCCGCCCTGCGCGCCGTCCCGCAGACGACCGGGACGCGGGGCGCCGCCTGTGTCCTGGAAGGCGCGATTCCGGCCGGCCGGGTGCACGAACTGGAACAGCGGCTGCCCGGACTCACGCGCGGTGAAGGGGAGTGGGAGAGCTCCTTCGACCACTACGCACCGATCACTTACGGAACGGTTCCGAAGCGTCCGCGCACCGACCACAACCCCCTCAACCGCAGGGAGTACCTGTTGAACGTGACACGTCGCGTGGCGGGTTGAGGTGGCTGAGAAGCAGCGCCCCTGAAAATCCTGAAACTTACTCAAGAGTCAGAAGTATTGACGGTGTCCGGAAATCACCGGACTGTAGTGGACATGCCGAATATCCGGACACGTCTGCTCGTTGTGCTGGTTGTCCTCTTCGGATCCCTGACGGTGGCGGGCACGCCGTCCGCCACCGCCGCCACCCTTCCCGACTCCCTCTGGTTCGACGAATCGCCCCTGACCGTGCAGAACGGCAGATTCGTCGACGGCAACGGCCGCGAGGTCGTGCTGCGCGGCTACAACGTCTCCGGCGAGACCAAGCTGGAGGAGAACAGCGGCCTGCCCTTCGCCTCGGTCGCCGACGCGAAGAAGTCCGCGGCCGCGCTGCGTGTCCTCGGCGGCGGCAACTCGGTCCGCTTCCTGCTGTCCTGGGCGCACGCCGAACCCACCCGAGGCACGGTCGACACCGCCTACCTGGCCGCCGTCACCGCGCAGATGCAGGCCTTCCTCGACGCCGGCATCCGCGTCTACCCCGACTTCCACCAGGACCTCTACTCCCGCTACCTCTTCAACTCCGGAAGCTGGTACACCGGCGACGGGGCCCCCAAGTGGGCCGTGGCGCTGGGTGGTTACCCGCAGGAGTCGTGCGGGATCTGCCTCTTCTGGGGCCAGAACATCACCCAGAACCAGGCCGTGACGAAGGCGCAGTACGACTTCTGGCACAACAACCACGGCCTGCAGGACGCCTTCCTCGCCACCGCCGAGAAGACCATGGCCTACGTCGCTCAGCACCTGAGCGAGGCCGAGTTCGCGGGCGTCGTCGGCTTCGACCCGTACAACGAGCCCTTCGCGGGCAGCTACGACTCCGGGCAGAGCAGCCGCGGTTGGGAGCAGAACCTGCTGTGGCCCTTCTACCAGAGGTTCCGAGCCCGGATGGACGCGGCCGGCTGGCAGGCCAAACCCGCCTTCGTCGAACCCAACCTCTTCTGGAACGCCAACATCGACTCACAGAAGCAGGAGGGCGGGCTGCTGGACGCCGGCACGCTCGGCCCGCGCTATGTCTTCAACACCCACTTCTACGACCAGAAGGCCATCTCCGGCATCTTCATGTGGGGCAACGCGTCCGACGGGCAGTACGCGAAGGACTTCGGCACCGTCCGCGACCGGGCGTCCGCCGCGGGGACGGCCGCCGTGGTCAGCGAGTTCGGCCATCCGCTGTCCGGATCGGTGGCGGGCAAGGCCCCCACGGTCGACAAGGCGATGTACCAGGCCCTCGACTCCCGGATGCCGGGCTCGAGTTGGTGGTCCGACCCGGCCTCCTCCGGCCCGGTCCTCTCCGGCAACCAGTGGCAGTGGGACATCTACAACGGCCGCCACCACGAGCTGATGAACGACAACCCCGACAAGGTCAAGACGTCCGGTGACGCCTGGAACGACGAAGACCTCTCCGCCGCGAAGTCGGACGACTCGGGCGCGGTGACACTCCGCCAGGACGCCCGGCTCCTCGACCGCGTCTTCCCGAGCGCCACGGCCGGTACGACGCTCGCCTTCACCTACGAGGACCGCTCACGCGACGGCTCCACGACCCTGACCTGGAACCCGGTGCCGAGTTCACTGCCGAGCGTGTCGCAGCTGGTCGGCTCCGGCCAGTACGGGCTGCTGGTGTGGAAGTCGGGCAGCGGCACGGCACCCACCGAACTGCACCTGCCCGCCTCGTTCCCGACCGCGACGACCACCGTCGTCTCCGACCTCGGCACGGTCCACGGCCCGCCGGCGTACACGACCTCGACACCGGTCGCGGCGGCTCCCGAACCGGGCGGCACGGGCAGCCGGCGCCTGCTGCTCACCGACACGGACTCCGGCGTCCTGCACTACGCGCTGGTCACCAACGGCGCCACGTCACCGCCGGCGAGCCTGCTCAGCGCGGCCAGGGCCGAGCTGGCGGCCTGGGCGGCGGCGCACTTCTGAGCCGAGGACTGGGGCGGGCCGACAGGCCGACGGCGCCGGACCGCATCGTCCGGCGCCGTCGGTGAGGGGGAATCAGCTCGCGGACGGACCCGTCCAGCCGGCCTGCACATGGCCGAGCCGTACCCGCTGCGGATGGTCCCCGACCGGCACGGAGGTGACCTTCTGACCGGTCGCGAAGTCGATCGCCGTGACCTGGTCGGCGCCGCTCTCGGAGATGATGCAGTCCTTACCGTCGCCGCTGACCGTGGCCCAGTACGGGGTGGACGCCGTGACGAGCGGTCCCTCCTGGAGGGTGGCCCGGTCGACGACGGTGGCGTAGTTGTCCATCGTCCCGGCGACGCACAGCTTGCCGCCGTCGGGGCTCATCGAGATGCCGTGGTGGCGCGAGTCCAGCAGCCAGGTGGTGCGGTCGGTGCTGGTCGCCGGGTTCGCCGGCAGTGTCTTCACCCGGGTGATCTTGTCGGTGGCGATGTCGTACTCCAGGAAGCCGTTGAAGAACGACACCTGGAAGTACATCTTCGACCAGTCGGGGGTGAAGGCGGCGGGCCGCACCGCGTCGGAGAAGTCCTTCAGACCGATCGCGTCCAGTCGGTCGCGCAGGTCGATGGTCCTGACGGTCTTGTACGTGGCGGCGTCGACGACGGTGATGTGGCGGTCGCCCTTCGTCCAGTCCGCCGAGGGGTCGTCGAGGGAGCTGGTGACCTCGCCGATCGCCATGTTCCAGATGTACTTGCCGCCGTTGGTGAAGACGTTCTCGTGCGGCTTGTCCCCGGTGGCGAACTCGCCCAGTTCCTTGCCGGTGTTGATGTCCAGCACCTGCACCTTGTTGGCAGTGGACGCGGAGACCGCGACCTTGGTGCCGTCGGGGGAGACGGCCATGTGGTCGGCGCGGTAACCGGCCACCGGGAAACGCCAGTTGATCCTGTCGGTGGCCAGGTCGATGGAGACGACGTCGGCGAAGCTGGGCCGGGAGACCACCACGGACGTGCCGTCGGGAGTGGAGTACATGTCGTCGACGTACTGGTCGTGACCCTGGCCGACCTGGTTGCGGATGGCCGTGTAGTAGATCCACTTGATGGGGTTGGCGTTGATCTCCGCGATGCGCTGCGCCTTGTCGGGAACGACATTGATCTCCCCGACCTCGGCGAAGTCGCCGGACGACTTCAGGACGGTGGCGGTGCCGTCCCAGTTGTTGCCCACGAACAGCACCTCGCGCAGGGCCGCGGACGAGTCCGCGGTGGCGGCGGTCGCGGGTGCGGCGACGGTCAGGACGAGGGCGGCGGCTACGGAGCAGATGTGCCTGGATCTGAGGGCAGGCATGAGTGCTCTCTCCTCTGCGGACGGGGTGTGATGAGGGCATGCCAAAGGAAATGAAGGCCGAATCTGAAAACAGGCGCGTTCAGATCCTTACTTACTGGAAAGTAAGGAAGAGGTGCCCTTCTCCACAAGACTGCGTACACGACAAAATTGGCGAGGCGGGCGACCAGGGAGGTTCAGTGGCGGGAAGGCTCAAGGCGCCGACCGGACGGTACGGCGGCAAGACCGCCGCGGAACGGCAGGCCGAGCGGCGCAGCAGATTCCTGGACGCCGCGCTCGAACTCTTCGGCGGCGACCCCGGCTACCGCACCACCACGGTCGCGGCCCTGAGCGAGGCCGCGGGCCTTTCCACCCGCCAGTTCTACGAGGAGTTCCGCACCCTCGAGGACGTGCTGGCCGCGCTGCACCTCCAGGTCAACGACTGGGCAGAGGAGGCTGTCCTGGCCGCGTTCGCCGAGGCACAGGGTCTCCCGCTCGCCGAGCGCGTCACCGCCATCTTCCGGGCCTACGCCAGGAACGTCACCGGCGATCCACGCCGGATCAGGATCACCTTCGTCGAGATCATCGGCGTCAGCGCCCGCCTGGAGGAACAGCGCCTGGCCCGCCGCTCCCGCTGGGTGGACCTCATCTGCGCCGAGGCCGATGCGGCCGCCGCCCACAAAGAGGCCGCCCCCCGCGACTACCGCATCGCCGCGACCGCCTTCATCGGCAGCGTCAACGGACTGCTGCACGACTGGAGCGCCGGCTGGGTGAACGCCACGCTCGACGAAGTGGTGGACGAACTGGTCCGGCAGCTGCTGGCGATTCTGCGTCCGCCGGGATGGGCGACGCCGACCGACTGAACGGAGCGGCGCCCCCGCCGGGCCCGTGACGACTGCTGCCGCCGACCGGCCGACGACACTCCCATGTCCTCCGCCGCCGACCGCCCGACCACTCCGAGTGATCCCTCGAACGGCCCAGTGATGCTGCGCCGGAGGAGGCGAGGGCGCGTGGGCGATGTGACCGTGGTGGAAGGCATGGGCGTGCACACGGTCACGAGGAGGCGCGATGTCGGAGGGTTCGGTCGAGGGCGGCATGGCGCCCGCCGCCACGAGGGACGCCCCGGGCCTGCCGGCCGACCGGTCCCTGGACGGTTTCGCGCAGTTGAGCGCCGTCGCCGACGCCGTTCTGTACGAGGGCTACCTCCTCTATCCCTACCGTCGCTCGTCCACCAAGAACCGCGTCCGCTGGCAGTTCGGGGTGCTCTTCCCGCGCCCCTGGGTGGAGCGGGACGGCCCGGTCGTCCCGGGCGTGTCCGGCTCCGCCGACTCCTGGTACCAGCAGACCGAGTGCCTGCTGAGGATCCGACAGCCCGGCGCGACCCTGCGGGTGAGGCTTCGATTCCTCCAGCTGCAGCACAAGCAGGTGGAGGAGACCGGCTCGGACGGCTGCCGCCGGGAGGTCGAGTCGCTGCGCACCGACGACGGCACGGTGCATCTGACCTTCGACGAGGCGGTGCCGTGCGAAGTGGACATCGCGGTCCCGCTGGACGACCTCCTCCACGAGGAACGCACGGTCCGGGCAGGGGCCGCGGCCGGCCGGGACATCGAGGCGCTGCCCTCGGGGGCCGGGCGGGTGGTGCGTCGCCGCGAGGAGGTACGGGCCCATGTCACCCTCGGCGCCGAGCGGTTGGGGCACGACCTGTGCCGTCTGCGGGTACGCACCACCAACACGGAAGCCGGACCGGACCCGCGGGCCACGCGCGAGGAAGCCCTGCGGGGCGCGCTCATCGCCGCCCACACCCTTGTCGGCGGTGACGGCGTCGAGTTCGTCTCGCTGATCGATCCGCCCGAGGACCTGCGGGCCCACGCGGACACGTGCCGGAACGAATTCACCTTCCCCGTCCTCGGCGGCGACCCCCCTGTTTCCCCCGCCGGCGCCACGGGCCACGTCCTGCTCTCCTCGCCGATCATCCTCCCCGACCATCCGCAGGTGGCCCCGGAGAGCCCGGGGGATCTGCACGACGCCGCGGAGATCGACGAGATCCTCACGCTGCGCACGATGCTGCTGACGGACGAGGAAAAGCGCGAGGCGCGCGCCACCGACCCACGGGCCGCCGCGATCCTCGACCGGGTCGACACCATGCCCCCGGAGGTCTTCGCACGGCTGCACGGCGCCGTCCGCTCCCTGACCCCGGCCAATCCGTCGCCCCCGCCCACCGAACGCCCCGCCTGGTGGCAGGAGGGCGCCGACGACGGGCTCTCCCCCTCCACCGACACCGTGCTCGTCGACGGAGTGCCCCTCGGCGGCGGCAGCCGCGTACGGCTTCGCCCACGGAGCCGGGGCGCCGACGCCCAGGACATGTTCCTGGCCGGACGGACCGCCGAGGTCGCCGCCGTCTTCCACGACGTGGACGGCAGCGTGCACCTCGCCGTCACCCTCGACGACGACCCCGCGGCCGAACTGCACAGCTGGTACGGCCGTTTCCACTACTTCCGGCCCGACGAACTCGAACCACTCCAGCCCACCGACTCCGACACCCCCCGCACCGGAGGCCGTTGACATGACGACACACAGCAGCACCACCGAGGTCAGCGCCGAACCCGGCCGCGGCGAGGAACGGCAGGGCTTCGACGAGATCCACATCCTCTGGATCTCCGAGGGCATGAGCTGCGACGGCGACACCGTCTCCCTGACGGCCGCCGACCAGC
The DNA here is from genome assembly GCF_040298885.1 of Streptomyces sp. NPDC001137. NCBI lineage: Bacteria > Bacillati > Actinomycetota > Actinomycetes > Kitasatosporales > Streptomycetaceae > Streptomyces > Streptomyces sp. NPDC001137. The sequence continues at coordinate 29,396 of NZ_JBEPBA010000018.1, read as the reverse complement.
CCTCCATCGAGGACCTGGTCCTCGGCCTGATCCCGGGCCTGCCGAAGGTGAACCTGGTCAACAAGGTGCTCTCCCCGAGCCTGGGCGGCGAGGACTTCCTGGCTCCCTACCGGGCGGCGGTACGCGGCGAGCTGGCCCCGTTCATCCTCGTCATCGAGGGCTCGATCCCCAACCAGAACATCATCGAGGGCGAGGGCTACTGGACGTCCTTCGGCAACGACCCGGAGACCGGCCAACCGCAGACCCTCAACTGGTGGATCGACCAACTCGCCCCCAAGGCCTGGGCGGTGGTGGCCGCAGGCACCTGCGCCACCTTCGGCGGCATCCACGCGATGGCCGGCAACCCGACCGGATGCATGGGCCTCGCGGACTACCTGGGCTGGGACTTCAGGACCCAGGGCGGCCTGCCCGTGGTGAACGTCCCCGGCTGTCCGATCCAGCCCGAGAACTTCATGGAGACCCTGATCTGGGTGCTCTACCACGCTGCGGGAACCGCGCCGCCGCCCCCGCTGGACCACATGCTGCGCCCGCAGTGGCTGTTCGGCAAGACGGTCCACGAGGGCTGCGACCGCGGCTCGTACTACGAGCAGGGCAACTTCGGCAAGGACTACAACTCGCCCAAGTGCCTGGTGAAGACGGGCTGTTGGGGTCCGGTCGTCAACTGCAACGTGCCCAAGCGCGGCTGGATGGCGGGCATCGGCGGCTGCCCGAACGTCGGCGGCATCTGCATCGGCTGCACGATGCCCGGCTTCCCCGACGCGTTCATGCCGTTCATGGACGAGCCGCCCGGCGGAACGCTCTCCTCGATGATCGTCAAGCCGTACGGGGCCGTCATCCGCCGGCTGCGCGGCTTCACGAACGAGCTGGTCAACCACGAACCCAGGTGGCGCCACAACAAGCAGAAGCTGACCAGCGGCTACGACCCGCACTGGCGTCCCTGACCCCGCCCGCCACACACCCCACCACGGACCGACCTACGCAACAGCGACAGCGAGGGGCAGTAACAGCGATGACCACAACCGAGGCCCGGCCCACGGGACGCAAGCCGCCGCAGCTCGTGGACATGTCCTGGGACCCGATCACCCGCATCATCGGCAACCTGGGCATCTACACGAAGATCGACTTCGCCAACCGGGAGGTCGTGGAGTGCCACAGCACGTCGTCGCTCTTCCGCGGCTACTCGGTGTTCATGAAGGGCAAGGACCCCAGGGACGCGGGTTTCATCACCTCCCGCATCTGCGGCATCTGCGGCGACAACCACACCACCTGCTCCGACTACGCCCAGCAGATGGCCTACGGGGTCAAACCGCCGCGGCTCGCCGAGCACATCGTCAACCTCGGCGAAGCCGCGGAGTACATGTTCGACCACACGATCTTCCAGGACAACCTGGTGTTCGTGGACTTCTGCGAAGCCATGGTCAAGGCCACCAACCCCGGTGTGCTGGCCCGCGCCGAACGCACCGACGCCTCCCGCGGGGACATCCACGGCTACCGGACCATCGCCGACATCATGAAGGCCTTCAACCCCTTCGAGGGAGAGGTCTACAAGGAGGCCCTGAAGGTCAGCCGGGTCACCCGCGAGATGTTCTGCCTGATGGAAGGGCGGCACGTCCACCCGTCCACCCTGTACCCCGGCGGCGTGGGCACGCTGCCCCAGCCGACCGTCTTCACCGACTACCTCAGCCGGCTCATGCGGGTCATCGACTTCGTCAAGAAGGCCGTCGCCATGAACGACGACGTCTTCGACTTCTTCTACGAGGCGCTGCCCGGCTACGAGCAGGTCGGCAACCGCCGCATCCTGCTGGGCTGCTGGGGCGCGTGGCAGAACCCCGACGTCGTCGACTACCGCTACGAGAACATGAACACCTGGGGCAAGGCGATGTACGTCACCCCCGGCATCGTCGTCGACGGCGAACTGGTCACCAACAACCTCGTCGACATCAACCTCGGCCTGCGGATCATGCTCGGCAGCTCGTACTACGAGGACTGGGTGGGCGAGCAGCCCTTCGTCACCCACGACCCGCTCGGCAACCCCGTCGACATGCGCCACCCGTGGAACCAGACCACCGTGCCGGTCCCGCAGAAGCGCGACTTCGACGACAAGTACAGCTGGGTGATGAGCCCGCGCTGGTACGACGCGCGCAGCGGCGACCATCTCGCCCTGGACACCGGCGGCGGCCCGCTCGCCCGCCTCTGGTCCACCGCGCTGAGCGGGCTGGTCGACACCCCGTACATCAAGTCCACCGGCCACAGCGTGCGCATCTCGCTGCCCAAGGGCGAGTCGCTGCCGGAGACCACCCTGGAGTGGCGCATCCCGAAGTGGAGCAACACCATCGAACGGGACCGCGCCCGGCCCTACTTCGTCGCCTACGCGGCGGCCATGGCCCTGCAGTTCCTGGACGAGGCGATGGGGCTGGTCCGCGACGGCGACACCAAGGTCTTCGAGAACTTCGAGGTGCCGGACGAGGCCATCGGCTGCGGCTTCCACGAAGCGGTGCGCGGAGTCCTCTCCCACCACCTGGTGATCAAGGACAAGAAGATCGCCAACTACCACCCCTACCCGCCCACTCCGTGGAACGCCAGCCCACGCGACAAGTTCGGCACCCCCGGCCCCTACGAGGACGCCGTCCAGGGGCAGCCGATCTTCGAGGAGAACGGTCCGGACGACTTCAAGGGCGTCGACATCATGCGCACCGTCCGCAGCTTCGACCCCTGTCTGCCGTGCGGTGTGCACATGTACGTCGGCAAGGGCAAGACCCTGACCACCCTGCATTCGCCGACCTACGGCGCGAACCATGGCTGAGCCCGAGCGGCTCGCCGACCCGGCCGTCGAGGCCCGGCTGGCCCGGCTCGACCAGCTGCTGGAAGAACTCGAATCCGCACCCGGACCCGCCGCCCGCCCCGCGGTCGAGACGGTACGGCTGCTGACCGAGGTCTACGGTGAGGCGCTCGCCCGGGTCATGGACCACGCGGACCCGCAGCTGGCCGAACGTCTCGCCGACGACGAGCTCCTGGGTCACCTCATGGTGCTGCACGCGATCCACCCCGAGCCCGTCGAGCGCCGGGCGGCCCGCGCGGTCGAGCTACTGCGGCCCGCCGTACAGGAACGCGGCGGTGACGTGGAGTGGGCCGGCGTGGACGGTGCGGTGGGCCGCGTACGGCTGACGGCGGGCGGCGGCTGCGGCTCCGGCTGCGGCGGCGGGACGGGCGACGTCACCGCCGCCGTCCGCGAGGCGGTGCTCGCCGTAGCCCCCGAACTGACGGAGGTGGAGCCGGTGCAGACCACCGCTCCCGCCTTCGTACCGCTGACCACGCTCACCCACCGAGGCACACCGTGACCACCGACGGCGCGCTGGCCCGCCTCATCCGCTCCTCCGCCGAGGTCACCCCGGCGGCCGAGACAGAGCGGTGCGACCTGTGCGCCGCGCCGGTGCCCGAGGAACACCGACACCTGTACGACACCGCGGCCGAGGAGGTGCGCTGCACCTGCGGGCCCTGTTCGGTGCTGTTCGCCGACGACGGCGCGGGCGACGGGCGCTACCGCCTCGTTCCCCGCAGGCGGATCCGGCTCCCCCGGGTGGACACTGAGATTCTGGGCGTGCCCGTCGGCCTGGTCTTCTTCGTGCCCCGGGCCGACGGCACGGTCACCGCCGAGGGCCCGAGCCCGGCCGGGGCCATGCGGTGGGAGGTCGACGCCGCGGCCTGGCAGCGGCTGGTCACGGCCTGTCCCCAGCTCGCGTCCGTGGAACCCGACGTGGAGGCACTGCTCGTGAACACCGTCCACGGCCTCGACCACCACTGGATCGTGCCGGTCGACGACTGCTACCGGATGATCGCCGTCGTACGCCGGGAATGGCGCGGACTGTCCGGCGGCGGCCGCGTCTGGCCCGCCGTCGAGCGGTTCTTCGACGACCTCACCGAGCGGCCGTGACCACGACTCCGCGGCGCGGAGGCGAGAAAGGAGAACACCCCATGGGCAACATCAGAGTCGGCCGACCCCAGGCCAAGCCCGACTCCACCGGGCATGTGCCCGGCATGCATCAGGGCAACACGGGGCCCTACGGCCACCAGACCGGACACCACGAGGACGGCACCGCCGACGCGCGCCGCTCCACCGGGATCCATTGGAAGCGGCACGACGCCCTCCTCGACGTCATGCCGAACATCCCGCCGGGATGAGGAACGACAGGGAGCCGTAATGAAGGTCCAACGAGCAGACGGCGCGCAGGGCGCAACGTCGGGACGGCAGCTGCTGATGGCGGAGGCCGTTCTGGCCGGTGCCGTCGCCCTGGCGCTGTTCGTCCATGAGTTGCCGAGCATCAGGCGCGAGTGGCGGATCTACCGGATGGCCGGCGGCTTCCGCGCGGGCCGCCGCTATCCGTGAGCAGGCCGTGCACGAGTTGTCGATCGCGACCGCGATCATCGAGCGGGCCGACGAGCTCGCCCGGGCGGACGGGACGGACGCCGTCTCGGCCGTCACCGTGCGGGTCGGCGAGCTGGCCGGGGTCGTACCCGACGCACTGAGTTTCGCCTTCGAGGTGGCTCGCGACGGCACCGTCCTCGCCGCGGCCCGGCTCGTGGTGGAGCCGGTCCCCGCACAGGCCTACTGCGGTGCGTGTGCCGAGGAGTTCGCGGTGGGCATGCCCCCGTTCTTCTGGTGCCCGCACTGCGACCGGCCCTCCACCGACCTGCGCAGCGGCCGGGAACTGGAGATCACCGGGATCGAGTGACACGGACGAGGCCCCGCCGGAGCTCAGGCTGCGGCGGGGCCTCGTACGTCGGGCTCAGCAGATCCGCGGAAGCTGTTCGCCGAGCGGCAGGTCCACCACCCGGGTGCCGCCGAGACCGGTCGAGACCACGACCATGCCGGGGTGCTCGGCGACGCACTCGCCGATCAGTGTGGCCCCGGCGCCCTGCGGGTGGGCGCGCATCGCCGCCAGGACCTCCTCCGCCGCAGCCGGGGGCACGAAGGCGACGAGCCGGCCCTCGTTGGCGACGTAGAGCGGGTCGAGACCCAGGAAGCCGCAGGCGTTGGCGACCGCGTCCGGCACCGGGATGGCCCGCTCCTGGAGGCGGACACCGGTCCCGGAGGCGCGGGCGATCTCGTTGAGCGAGGCGGCCAGACCGCCACGCGTGGGATCGCGCAGGACGTGGAGGTCGGGCGTGACCTTCAGCATGGCCGCCACCAGGTCCGCGAGCGGCGCGGTGTCGCTGGCGAGCTCGACACCGAACTCCAGCCCCTCACGCACGCTCATGATCGCCACCCCGTGGAGGCCGATCGGACCGCTGACGATGACGGCGTCACCGGGCCGCGCACGCTGGGGACGGATGTCCACCCCGTCGGGGACGAGCCCCACCCCCGCGGTGGTGACGTACACGCCGTCGCCGTGCCCGGACTCCACCACCTTGGTGTCACCCGTGGCCACGACGACCCCCGCCGCCTCGGCCGCCGCGCCCATGGCCCGCGCGATCCGCTCGACCACGGTCAGTTCCACGCCCTCTTCCAGCACGAAGGCGGCGGACAGGTAGGCGGGCCTGGCTCCGCTCATCGCGAGGTCGTTGACGGTGCCGTTGACCGCGAGGTCGCCCAGGCAGCCACCGGGAAAGAACAGCGGCCTGACCACATAGGAGTCGGTGGAGAACGCCAGCCGAGCGCCGCCCAGTTCGAGGACGGCGGAGTCGGCGAGCGCGGCGAGGGTGGCATTGCCGTAGGCGGGGGCGAAGACCTGCTCCATCAGCTCCGCGGACAGGGCACCGCCCCCGCCGTGCCCCATGACCACCACGGGCTGGTCGCGAAGCGGTGCGGGACAGGTCCAGGCCGCGGGGTCGACGGTTTCGAAGAGTTCAGGCAACGGGGTTCATCTCCTCCCGCGCGGCCTTCGGCGTCGCGGAGTTCATCCGGCGGTAGAGGTAGTAGGCCGCGCAGGCGCCCTCGCTGGAGACCATGGTGGCGCCGAGCGGGGTGCGCGGGGTGCAGGTGGTGCCGAACGCGGCGCACTCGGTCGGCTTGATCAGCCCCTGCAACACCTCCCCGGCGCGGCACTCGGCGGGCTCCTCGGTGCGGATCCCGGTGACGTCGAAGCGGTGCTCGGCGTCGAACGCGCGAAACGCCTCGGTCAGCCGCCAGCCGCTGAGGGGGATGGGTCCGATGCCGCGCCAGTTGCGGTCGGTGACCTCGAAGACCTCCTCGATCATGCGTACGGCGGCCGGGTTGCCGTCCTCGCGCACGGCACGCGGGTAGGCGTTCTCCACCCGGTGCTCACCGCGCTCCAGCTGGCGCACCGCCCGGCGGATGCCCTCGAGGATGTCCAGCGGCTCGAAACCGGTCACCACGAGCGGCACCCGGAACCTTTCGGCCAGCTCGGGGTACTCGGCCGTGCCCATCACGCTGCACACGTGCCCCGCGGCCAGGAAGCCCTGCACCCGGCAGGCGGGGGCCGTCATGATCGCCTCGATCGCCGGGGGAACCCGCACATGCGACACCAGGAGGCTGAAGTTGGTCAGCCCGAGGCGGCGCGCCTGGTGGACGGCCATCGCGTTGGCGGGGGCCGTGGTCTCGAAGCCGATGGCGAAGAAGACCACCTCCCGGTCCGGGTGGCGGCGGGCCAGCTCCAGGGCGTCGAGCGGTGAGTACACCACGCGCACGTCGCCGCCCTCGCCCTTGACCCGGAACAGGTCCCGGTCCGTGCCCGGAACCCGGAGCATGTCGCCGAAGGAGCAGAAGATCACCCCGGGACGCGCGGCGATCTCCAGCGCCTTGTCGATGACCTCCAGCGGGGTGACACAGACGGGGCAGCCGGGGCCGTGGATCAACTCGACCTGCTCCGGCAGCAGTTGGTCGATGCCGTGGCGGATGATGGAGTGGGTCTGCCCGCCGCACACCTCCATCAGCGCCCACGGCCGGGTGGCCGTGGCGCGGATCTCGTCCAGCAGCCGCCGGGCCAGATCGGGGTCGTTGAACTCGTCGATGTACTTCACCGGGCCTCGCTCTCTCGTGGGTCCTCGCTCACGGCGGCGACTCCCGCGTCCCGCGAGGCCTGCTCCCAGGCGTCGCCGAACTCCTCCTCCAGCAGCCCCAGTTCCTCGAAGAGCCGCAGGGAGGCCAGGGCCGACTCCTCGTCCAGGCGCTGGAGCGCGAAGCCGACGTGCACGATGACGTACTCACCCACCCGCACGTCGGACACGTACTCCAGACACGCCTGTTTCTGCACGCCGCCGAAGTCGATCAGCCCGGTGAGCGGGTCGGCACTGTCGTCGATGGCCACGACCTTGCCGGGCACTGCCAAACACATGGGTCACTCCTCTTGTCGTTCGTGCGCCGCGACCACGAGTTGTCCAAGGGCCAAACCGCCGTCGTTCGGGGGGACTTCACCGTGCCGCAGCACTGCGAAGCCGTCCTCGGCCAGCAGCCGCGTGCACTCCTCCTCCAGCAGCGCGTTGGCGAAGACCCCGCCGCTGAGGGCGACCGTGGCCAGGCCGGTGTCCCGGCGGGCCCGCCGGGAGATCTCCAGGACCGCCCGGGCGACACCGCGGTGGAAGCGCGCGGCGAGCACGGGAACCGGCGTGCCGCGCCGCAGGTCGGTGACGAGTGCGCGGAGCACCGGCGCCGGGTCGCAGGTGCCGGAGGCGATACCGAACTCGTACGCGGAGGTGTCCGCGTCCCGGGCCGAGGCGGCCGCGGCCTCCAGCTCCAGGGCGGCCTGGGCCTCGTACCCCGCGCGATGGCACACCCCCAGCAGGGAGGACACCGCGTCGAAGAGCCGGCCCATGCTGGAGGTCGCCACGCAGGCCACACCGCGCGTCAACTGCCGTTCCAGGACGGCCAGTTCCATGGCCGAGCACGCGGCGACGCAAGGCAGGTCCGCGTCCCAGGGCACGCCCGCGGCCCACAGCCGGGCCAGGGCCAGACGGCACGGGTTGGCGACCCCGGCGTCGCCGCCGGGCAGCGGGGCGGGGGAGAGGTGGGCGAAGCGCCGGTGGCCCGCGTAGTCCGCGAGCAGGAACTCGCCGCCCCAGACGGTGCCGTCGTCGCCGTAGCCCGTGCCGTCGAAGGCGACGCCGATCACGGGGGTGGTGCCGTCGAGGCCGTGCTCGGCCATCGCCGAGGCGATGTGCGCGTGGTGGTGCTGGACGAGTACGGGTGTGCGCCGGGGCAGTTCGGCCGCACGGCGCCGGGCCCAGCGGGCCGAGTGGTAGCCGGGGTGCCGGTCCGCTGCGACGAGTTCGGGGGTGACGCCGCTCAGCCGCCGGATGTGCCCCTCCGCGCGCTCGGCGGCCTCCAGCGTGGTGAGGTCCCCCATGTCGCCGATGTGCGGGCCGAGCCAGGCCTGGTCGCCCTCGCCGACGCAGAGCGCGTTCTTCAGGTCGCCACCCACCGCGAGCGCGGGCCGCACGGCGACCGGCAGCCGCAGTGGGCGGGGCACATACCCCCGGGACCGGCGCAGCACCTGCTCGCTGCCGTCGGCGCGCACCCGCAGCAGGGAGTCGTCGCACGGTGAGGCGATGGTCCGGTCGTGGCCGAGCCAGGCGTCGGCCAGCCCGTCCAGCCGGGTCAGCGCCTCCCCGTCGTCCGTGACGATGGGTTCCCCCGAGCGGTTGCCGCTGGTCATGACCAGCACGCGAGGGCCGGGTGGATCGCCGGGCAGACCCAGCAGCAGGGTGTGCAGGGGGGTGTACGGCAGCATCACACCGAGCTGCGGGCTGCCGGGGCACACACCGGGAGCGAGGCGCAGGTGCGCGGCCGGTGTCCGCGGGCGCAGCAGGACGATGGGGCGGCGGGGGCTGGTGAGCGCCGCGCGCTCGGCCGGGGAGACCTGGGCGATCCGCTGCACGGTGTCAAGATCCGCGCACATCACCGCGAACGGCTTGCCGCCGCGCTCCTTGCGGGTGCGCAGTGTGCCGACGGCTCGTGCGTCGGTGGCGTCGCAGGCCAGGTGATAGCCGCCGAGGCCCTTGACGGCAAGGATGCGGCCGGCTGCCAGCAGGGACCGCGCCGCCGTCAGGGCGTCGCCGTCCCGTGCGGGACGGAGCCCGCTGCCCGCCGCCGGTTGCAGCCGCAGCCGGGGGCCGCAGTCCGGGCAGGCGACGGGCTGGGCGTGAAAGCGCCGGTCGGCGGGGTCGCCGTACTCCCGGGCGCATGCGGGGCACATCGGGAAGCGGGCCATCGTGGTGACCGCCCGGTCGTACGGCATCCCTTTGGCGATGGTGAAACGGGGGCCGCAGTGGGTGCAGGTGACGAACGGGTGCCGGTGGCGGCGGTCGGCCGGATCGGCGAGCTCCCGCAGACAGTCCTCGCAGGTCGCCGTGTCGGGCGGGAGCAGCGTGCGGCCCGTGGACCGTTCGGTGGCACGGATGGTGAAGGCGTCGTCCGCGCCCGTGGCGGGCAGGTCCTCGACGCCGACGGCGGTGACGACGGCCAGCGGTGGGGTCTCCGTGGCCAGCAGGCCGCAGAAACGGTCGACACCGTCGGGCGGGCCCTCCACTTCGATGAGTACGCCGCTCGCCGTGTTGCTCACGAACCCGGCCAGCGCGAGATCGGTGGCCAGGCGGTGCACGAAGGGGCGGAAACCCACGCCCTGCACCGTGCCGCGCACCACGACACGGCGGCGCACCGCCTGCGCGGCCGGAGCGGTCACGAGACGCGGCCGGCCGCGAGGCCCGGGGCCTGGTGCGTGTGCTGGTGGCCGTGGGGGTGCGGCGCGAGGGGAGGCCGGTGCACCGGGGCTCCGTCCCGCGCGGCGAGCACCCGGTCCAGCACGGTGGCGACACCGGCGCCGTCACGGGCGCAGGACCGGATGACCTCCACCCCGGGGTTGACCCGCTGCACATGGGTGACGAAGGCGGCCTCGTCGAAACCGGCGGGCTCGGCCAGATCGGTCTTGGTGAGCACGACCAGATGGGCGGAGCCGAAGGCCGTGGGGTACTTCAGCGGCTTGTCCTCGCCCTCCGTGACCGCCATGAGGACGATCCGCAGGCTCTCGCCGAGGTCGTAGGCCGCCGGGCAGACGAGGTTGCCGACGTTCTCCACGAACAGCACCGCGGTGTCCTCGGGCAGCCAGCCGTGCACATGGCCGCCGAGCTGCCGGGCCTCCAGATGGCACAGCCCGTCGGTCAGCAGCTGTTTGACCGGCGCGCCCGAACGGGCGAGCCGGTGGGCGTCGTTCTCGGTGGCCAGGTCGGCGGTGAGCGCGGCCACCGGGATGCGCCGCTCGACCGCCAGGGCCAGCACCTGCCCGAGCAGTTCCGTCTTGCCGCTGCCCGGGCTGGACAGCAGGTTGACGACGGCCACCCCCCGCCGGGTCAGTTCGTCGCGCAGGCCCGCGGCCAGGCCGTCGTTCTTCGCCAGGACGGCCTGGGTGACGTCGTCCATGGACTCGCACATGGGCGCTGCTCCTCGCGGTCGGTCGGGGGAGTGGGTGTCGGTGCGTCACCGATCCTCGACGGCGCCGGCCACCGGGAGCGGGACCTCGGCCGCGGACAGGTCCGTGGATTCGTCCGGGCGGCTCAACGAAGGCGTGGCCGCGGGGTCGGCGAGCAGTTCCGGGACCAGGGTGTGCAGGGCTGCGACGGCCCGGCCGACCGCATCGCGGACCGGTGCGCTGATCCCCGGTGCGATGTCCTCGTCGCCGTGCGGCCGTACCTCGGGCTCGCAGGCGAGGACGAGGACCCGCGGCAGCGGCTCGTCGCCCAGGTGGGTGGCCAGGGCCAGCACCTTGGCCGGATCCATGCCATGGGCCTCGGGCGGGGCGGAGCCCGTGGTGCCGTCGGGCAGTTCCGGCTCGATCAGCGACAGGGTGCCCGGCCGGTGCCCCCGCGCGGCCGCGTCGACCAGGACGACCGTGTCGTAGCCGTCCAGCAGCTCGTACGCGAGATCCAGGCCCCGGATGCCGAAGTCCCGTACACGGACCTCAGGAGGCAGCGGGCGGCGGTCCAGGGCTTGGATCACCTCAGGGCCGAAGGCGTCGTCCGCGAGGAAGATGTTGCCGACGCCCGCCACCAGCAGGCGGGTGGCGGACCGCGTCACCGGACACCCTCGTCGACCGGGTCGCCGGCCGGGGCCAGCGGCCGGACCTCGCCGTTCGGCAGCTTGCGGACGAAGGCGGACCGCAGGGCGTGGTAGGGGGCCTGCGGATCGAAGAAGATGGCACGCATACGGGCGAGTTCGTCCCGGCGGTACTCCGCGAGCGGCTGCCGTGCCTCGTCCGCCTGACGTGCCGCGGCCTTCGCGGCGATCCGCTGCGCGAGGTCCGGGTCACCGGCGAGTTCGGCCGCCAACCGCTCGATCTCGGCGGTGAACCCATGCGGCGGGGCCTGCACCAGACGGTCCACCAGGCCGATCCGTGCGGCGCTCGCGGCGCTCACCGGCAGTGCCTCGGTCGTCAGCCGCTGGGCCGTCTCGGTCCCGACGCGGCGCGGCAGCGTGTACGTCCAGAACTCAGAGCCGTACAGGCCCATCCGCCGGTAGTGGGGGTTGAGGACGGTGCCCGTGCGGCACCACACCTGGTCGGCGGCCAGGGCGAGCATCACGCCGCCGGCCGCGGCGTTGCCGCCGAGCGCCGCCACCACCATCCGGTCGGTGGTGCGCAGCACCGCCTCGACCAGGTCGTCCATGGCGTTGAGGTTGGACCAGGACTCGCCCGCGGGGTCGGCGGCCGCCTCGATGACGTTGAGGTGGATGCCGTTGGAGAAGAAGTCACGGGCCGCGCCCAGCACCAGCAGCGAGGTGGGGCGGGTGAGTGCGTACCGGTAGGCGGCCAGCAGCCTGCGGCAGTGGCCCGTGCTCATGGCCCCGCCGGGGAAGGAGAAGCTCAGGAATCCGACGTCGCCGTGCTGCCGGTAGCGGATGTCGCTCCAGGTGATCCGGCCGGAGGGCAACTCGAGCGGTGCCGCGACCTCTGGCAGCGAGGGGCCCGGGAACGACGCGAGCACGGAGGCCGCCGGGCGGCGGAACGGCGCGGGGTCGCCGGAGGCCTTGTGGGGCCGCAGCTCCGGAATCCACACCGCCCCGTCCCGCGTGGCCCGGCAGATCGCCCCGGCGCGCGTCGCGAGCAGTTCCCGGGGGCTCCCGTGCAGCCGGTCCTCGGGATGCCCCCCGTGCAGGAACACCTCCTGGCCGCAGAGTTCGTCCAGGACGCCCGGCTGGGAGTCGGCTCCGCGGAGCTTGCGCAGGACGGTCTCCGTCGTGTCGTTCTCCCAGTCGATCCTTCGCTGCTCCCTGCGGAAGAAGTCGCGCCACACCACTCGGATCGCGGGATCGCTCTGCGGCTGCGGCTTGAACGATGCGTCGGCGTACCGCCGCACCGCCTGCCGGACGGCGGCCGAGGCGGCGTCGGAGGCCTCGCCCCGGTACAGGTTGCTCTTGCCGACCGGCGGCACCGGGAAGGGCTCGGCCGCCCATACGGCGCCCGCGTCCATGGCTGCCTCGGCCTGGAGCACCGTCACCCCCCACTGCGAGGCACCCTCGGCGATCGCCCAGTCCAGGGCGGACGGGCCGCGGTCGCCGGGCGGCCCCGGGTGCACGATGAGGCAGGTGTGCTCCTGCCAGATGTCCTCCGGCAGCGCCGTCTTCAGCATCGGGGCGATGATCAGTTCCGGGCGGGTTTCGTGAACGGCGGTCCGGATCGCCTCGGCGCCGTGCGCGGCGAGCACGACGTCCACCCGGTGCCCTTCGTCGGACAGTTCCGCGTACACACGCTGGGACAGGCTGTTGAACGCGCTGGCGACGAGCAAGATGTCCATGACGCGGATGATCGTCGGTATGGGGGAGGGCGAGAAGGACCACGGCGGCGTTTCGTGGTGCGGCGTCAGGTCTCTTCCTCCATCCGGATTGCATTCCTGAGGTCCTCGAACGCTTCGCTGTGGTTGCCGCGGTGCTCTTCGAGCAGGGCGGCGGCGATCGCGTCCAGCTTGCGCTGGACCGCGTGCTCGGCACGCATCTCGGCGTTCTTCAGCAGCGCCAGAAGCAGCAAAGTCACCGCGGTCATGGACCCGCTCGCCAGCAGGAGCAGCTCGATTCTCAGGTGCGCCAGGTGGGAGGCGACGAAGAAGGCGATGAGGGTCAGACAGACCAGGAAGAAGAGGGGGGAGCTGGTGAAATTGGAGGCGTACTCGGCGAATTGATCGAAACGGCTGCGCTGCGGGCCCCCGCGCTGGACGGGACTCTTGAAGGTCATGAGCGAGGCTTACCCCGCCGTCCGCGCGGACGGCGCTCCTGGCCTCCTAGCCACCCCACCGGTCCACCGCCGCCAGCACCGGAGCCACCCCGTCCTCGCTGCGGATGCGTGCCCCGAGTGTCTTTGCGCGCCGTGCGAACGCCGGGTCCCTGGTGGCCCGCATCAGTGCCGTGGCCAGCGCGTCGGCGGTGAGCCGGCGCAGGGGCAGCGTGCGTGGGGCGACACCCAGGGCGACCAGGCGGGCGGACCAGAAGCCCTCGTCGAACTGGATCGGTACCGGCACGGCAGGCACCCCGGCGCGCAGACCCGCCGCCGTCGTGCCCGCGCCCGCGTGGTGGACCACGGCGGCCATGCGGGGGAAGAGCGCGGAGTGCGGAACCTCGTCGACGCTCAGCATGTCGTCCCCGGAGGCGTCGAGGCCGGCCCAGCCGCGCTGGATCACCCCACGCAGCCCGGCCCGGCGCAGGGCGCGCACGACACAGGTGCTGAGCCGCTCGGGGTCGGGCACGGTCGCGCTGCCCAGGCCCACGTACACGGGGGCCGGCCCCGCGTCCAGGAAGTCCCGCAGAACAGAAGGGAGTTGGGGCTCCGCGTCGTAGGGCCACCAGTATCCGGTCACCGACAGGTCCGGCCGCCAGTCGTCCGGACGCGGCACCACCAGGGGGCTGAATCCGTGCAGCACCGGCCGCCCCTGCCGCTCCCGCGCCCGCCATGCCACGGTGGCACTCACCCGGGGCAGCCCCAGCCGCTCCCGCACCGCGGGCAGCGCCCCGGCGAAGACCTGCTCCACGGCCAGGCTCACCCCGTGCCCGGCGATCCGGTTGCCCACCGCCCCCAGTGAGCTGGCCCCCAGCATCGGCGGCCCGAACTCCCGTGTCGGAGCGAGAGGTTGAAGGGGCACGTCCAGGTAGGGCAGGGACAGGCCCTCCGCGATGGTGTGCCCCAGCGGCCCCACCGAACCGGACAGCAGCAGCATGTCGCTCGACCGGGCGGCCGCCACCAGATCGTCCGTCATCCGCCCGACCAGCGCCCGCGCCATCGCGACCACCCGCACCAGCTTGCCCACACCGGTCGCACTGCGATGCAGCCCGCGCCCCCGCGAGGACTCCAGTTCCGCCCGCGGGTCCACGGGCAGTGGATGGAAGCGGACCTGCGATCCGGCCACCAGCGGTTCGAAACGGGCATGCGTCACCAGAGTGACCTCGTGCCCGGCACGGGAGAGCCCGTGTCCGAGTCCGGTGTACGGGGCGACGTCTCCCCGGGATCCCGCCGTCATGATCGCAACGCGCACGACGGCCAGTATGGCGCCGCCGTACCCCCTTCAGCGAGAACGCCCCGTCGATAAAGGCCACTTCACGCCTGTCACTTCCGTTGACTCGACGCTTCCGTGGCTCTACTTTCGGCGCGCAACGCGTTCGTATCACCGATCCTCGTTCGACATGTCGAATGAATGGAGCCGCATGTTTCCCCCTCCGCGCTCGACCCGCAGAGGACTCGCAGCCCGCTGCAGAGCCGCCGCCGTACGTCTCCTCGCCCTCGCCGTCACCGCGGCCGCCGCACTCCTGTTCGCGGCACCCGGCCCCGCCCAGGCGGCGACGACCCGTCAGATATCGGTGCCCACCGCCCCCATGGGCTGGGCCTCCTGGAACAGCTTCGCCGCCAAGATCGACTACAACGTCATCAAGCAGCAGGTAGACGCCTTCGTCGCCGCGGGGCTGCCGGCGGCCGGCTACAAGTACATCAACATCGACGAGGGCTGGTGGCAGGGCACCCGCGACAGCGCCGGCAACATCACCGTCGACACCGGTGAGTGGCCCGGCGGGATGAGCGCCATCGCCGACTACATCCACAGCAAGGGCCTCAAGGCCGGCATCTACACCGACGCCGGCAAGAACGGCTGCGGCTACTACTACCCGACCGGCCGCCCCGCCGCCCCGAACACCGGCAGCGAGGGCCACTACGACCAGGACATGCTCCAGTTCTCCAAGTGGGGCTTCGACTTCGTCAAGGTCGACTGGTGCGGCGGAGACGTCGAGGGACTCGACGCGGCGACGGCGTACCAGTCGATCAGCGACGCGGTCGCCAGGGCGACGGCCACCACCGGCCGTCCGCTCACCCTCTCGATCTGCAACTGGGGCAAGCAGAACCCGTGGAACTGGGCGCCGGGCCAGGCCCCCATGTGGCGCACCAGCACGGACATCATCTACTACGGCAACTCGCCGTCGATGACGAACCTGCTGTCCAACTTCGACCAGACCCTGCACCCCACGGCCCAGCACACCGGCTACTACAACGACCCGGACATGCTGATGGTCGGCATGGACGGCTTCACCGCCGCCCAGAACCGCACCCACATGAACCTGTGGGCCATCTCCGGCGCGCCGCTCCTCGCCGGCAACAACCTCGCCACCATGACGTCGGAGACCGCAGGCATCCTCAAGAACCCCGAGGTCATCGGCGTCGACCAGGACCCGCGCGGCCTCCAGGGCGTGAAGGTCGCCGAGGACACCACCGGCCTGCAGGTCTACGGCAAGGTCCTCGCCGGCACCGGCAACCGCGCCGTCGTCCTCCTCAACCGCACCTCCTCCGCCCAGAACATCACCGTCCGCTGGTCCGACCTCGGTCTGACGAACGCGCCCGCGACCGTGCGGGACCTGTGGGCCCGCGCCGATGTCGGTGCGTACGGCACCGGTTACACCACGAGTGTTCCGGCGGGCGGCTCGGTGATGCTGACGGTCACCGGCGGGACGGAGGCGGCCGGCAGCACGTACACCGGTACCGCCGGCTTTTCTGGCGTGGCCGCCGGGAGCACCGGCATCAAGGTCGTCGACGTGTCGTACACCAACAACACCTCCGCTGCCCGCACCGGCACCCTGAAGGTCAACGGCCAGGTCGCCACCACCGTCTCGTTCCCGCCGACGGGCGCCGGCCCGGGCACCATCTCGGTCGAGGTCGGGCTGTCCAAGGGCGCCGCCAACTCGCTCACCTTCTCCGGCGCCCCGACCCTCGACTCGATCACCGTCAGACCCCTGCCGGGGGCAAACGGCTCCCAGGTCGTCGGCAAGCAGTCCGGACGCTGCCTGGACCTCTACAACAACACGATCACCAACGGCACCCAGGGCGAGCTGTGGGACTGCAACGGCGGCCAGAACCAGGCCTGGACGTACACCGCCCGCAAGGAACTCGTGGTGTACGGCAACAAGTGCCTCGACGCCTACAACCAGGGCACCACCAACGGCACCAAGGTCGTCATCTGGGACTGCAACGGCCAGAACAACCAGAAGTGGAACGTCAACAGCGACGGCACCATCACCAACGTCAACGCCGGCCTCTGCCTCGACGCCTACAACAACGGCACGGCCAACGGCACCTCCACGGTGCTGTGGTCCTGCGGAACGGGCGACAACCAGAAGTGGACGCTGTCGTAGCCCCGGACTAGGCGAGCGGCAGCAGCAGGACGACGACTGCCGCGACCGCGGTGCACGCCAGCAGCCAGCCGGCCAGCAGGCGGCGCCGCAGGTCGCGGTAGGCGTCCTCGTACTCCTCCCGCAGCTCCTGGGCGCGCACCGCGGTGTGCTGCCACGAAGTGCGGGCGACCGCGAGGTACTCCGCCTCGAACCGGCGCTCCACCTCCTCCCGCTGAGCCTGTGTCAGCCAGCCGAGGGGGGCACTGAAACGTGCGGCGGCCGTACGGCCCTCCTCGCGGGCGGCGGCGATCAGCAGGTGTCCCTCGATCTCGTTGAGGAGCACCTGCGCGTCGTCACTGCTCATGGTGCGGTCAACTCCCTCACCGGTGCCGGATCCTGAAGGTGGTGCAGGTCGAACGCCGGGGATTCGCTGCGGATGCGGGGGAGAGAGGTGAAGTTGTGCCGCGGGGGCGGGCAGGACGTCGCCCACTCCAGGGAGCGGCCGTAGCCCCATGGGTCGTCGACCTCGACCTTCTCGCCGTATTGCGCGGTCTTCCACACGTTGTAGAAGAACGGCAGGAACGACATTCCGAGGAGGAACGAGAAGATCGTCGACACCGTGTTGAGCGTCGTCAGGCCCTCCACCGCCAGATAGTCCGGAATCCGCCGCTGCATTCCGTTCACCCCCAGCCAGTGCTGGACCAGGAAAGTGCCGTGGAAACCGACGAACAGTGTCCAGAAGGTGATCTTCCCCAGGCGCTCGTCGAGCATCTTGCCGGTGAACTTGGGCCACCAGAAATGGAATCCGGAGAACATCGCGAAGACGACGGTGCCGAAGATGACGTAATGGAAATGGGCGACGACGAAGTAGGTGTCGGAGGTCGGGAAGTCCAGCGGTGGCGAGGCGAGCATCACGCCGGTCAGGCCGCCGAAGACGAACGTGACCAGGAAGCCGGTCGCCCAGAGCATCGGGGTCTCGAAGGACAGGGACCCCTTCCACATCGTTCCGATCCAGTTGAAGAACTTCACGCCGGTCGGTACGGCGATGAGGAACGTCATGAAGGAGAAGAACGGAAGCAGCACACCGCCGGTGACGTACATGTGGTGGGCCCACACGGTCACGGACAGACCCGCGATGGCGATCGTCGCGCCGATCAGGCCCATGTAGCCGAACATCGGCTTGCGCGAGAACACCGGGATCACTTCGCTGATGATGCCGAAGAACGGCAGCGCGATGATGTACACCTCCGGGTGGCCGAAGAACCAGAAGAGGTGTTGCCACAGCAGGGCGCCGCCATTGGCCGCGTCGAAGATCTGCGCACCGAACTTGCGGTCCGCCTCCAACGCGAACAGAGCCGCGGCCAGCACCGGGAAGGCCAGAAGCACGAGAACACCGGTCAGCAGCACGTTCCATGTGAAGATCGGCATGCGGAACATGGTCATGCCCGGCGCGCGCATGCAGATGATGGTGGTGATGAAGTTGACCGCACCGAGGATGGTGCCGAAGCCGGAGAAGGCCAGACCCATGATCCACAGGTCGGCGCCGACGCCCGGCGAGCGGACCGCGTCCGACAGCGGGGAGTAGGCGAACCAGCCGAAGTCGGCCGCACCCTGCGGGGTGAGGAAGCCGCCCACCGCGATCGTCGAGCCGAAGAGATAGAGCCAGTACGCGAGCATGTTCAGCCGCGGGAACGCCACATCCGGGGCTCCGATCTGCAGCGGCATGATCCAGTTGGCGAAGCCGGCGAACAGCGGCGTCGCGAACATCAGCAGCATGATCGTGCCGTGCATCGTGAACGCCTGGTTGAACTGCTCGTTCGACATGATCTGCAAGCCCGGACGGGCCAGCTCGGCGCGCATCAGCAGCGCCATCACGCCGCCGATCAGGAAGAACGCGAACGACGTGACCAGGTACAGCGTCCCGATCGTCTTGTGATCAGTGGTCGTCAGCCACTTGAGGTGCCTCATGCCCCGCCTGTGTCCGGTCCGGGCACGCCGGTCACACTCGGGTGACGCGACGAGAATCACGGAAACGGGTGTGACGATCCGGATGGTGCCGGACACGAACGGGACATGAGCAACGACGAGATCTTCGCCGCTGCCTATCGCGAGCACTACTGGGCGGTCAGCCGCTATGTCGCGCGGCGACTGGACGGGCGGACCAGCGAGGTGGAGGAAGTGGTGGCGGAGGTGTTCACGGTCGCCTGGCGACGCCGGGCCGACCTGCCGGGATCCCCGCTGCCCTGGCTGTACGGCGTGGCCCGCAACTGCCTGGCCAACGCGGTACGCGGCTACGGGCGGCGGCGCCGGCTGGTCGACCGGCTGGGCAACGACGAGACCGCGCACGGCCGTCAGATCGTGGACAGCCCCGACGCGGAGACACCGGGCGCCTGGGTGCACGAGGCGCTGGCCCGGCTGTCCGAGGCCGATCAGGAGGTGCTGCGCCTGACGGCATGGGAGGAACTGGGCATCGACGAGGTGGCCGTCGCGCTCGGCTGCGGCACAAGGGCCGCAGCGATGCGGCTGCACCGCGCCCGGCGCCGGCTGAGAGCCGAGATAGACCGCATGGGTCCTCTGCGCCCCACCGCGCCCTCCGCCGACGCGACCCCCTCGAAGGAACACGGCCATGGCTGACGAACTCGAACTCCTGCGCCGCGCCAATCCGGTGCCGGTCGACGGTCCCCACTACGGCGACGGTCCCCTCGACCACCACGCCGAGCGCCGGCTCAACCGGCTGCTGCACGAACGCCCCAGGGGCCGCCGCCGCACCCGGCTCCTCTGGAGCCTCTCCGCCACCGTGGTCGTCGCCGCGACCGCGCTGACGCTGCTGCTCAGCGGCCCCGGCACCGCGCCTGCCGTCGCCGCACCCCGCCCGCTGGTCATCCAGGCCGACTCCACGCCCGTACCCCTGGAAGAACTGGCCGACCGCGCACAGCGGCAGGCCAAGGCGGAGGATGCGCCGAAGCTGCGCAAGGGCACGCATGTGCAGTCCTGGAGCCTCGGCATGAGCGACGACAAGCCCCCCATCACGCTCCCCGAGGAGCGCGTCGTGCGCTGGAAGGCCGACGCCAGCCACACCGAGCTCGTGGTGGCGACCGACCCCCGCCACCCCGGCCGACCGGTCCTCCGTGACGACGGCGGCGAGCCGCACCTGGTCGAGGACGGCCGCGTCGTCAGCCGCCAGACCTATCCGCCGAGTTGGAGCGACGCACCGCCCGAGTCGCCCCCGCCGAACGACACGGCGCGGTTGCGGGCCTATCTCCAGGAGGCCGCCTACACCCACACCAGGCTGACGACCCCCGAACTCCTCGACGCAGTCGCGGTGTTGCTCGACCACTGGACCCTCGGCGCCCGTGAGTCCGCGACGCTGGCCCGGCTCCTCGCGGGCACCGAGGGGCTGCGACCGGTCGGCCAGGTCACCGACCGGCTCGGGCGGCGCGGCCAGGCGTACGAGTACGAGGGCGCCGGCTACCGCCGGATGCTGATCATGCAGCCGTCCACCGGCGCGGTCCTCGGCCTGGAGACCGTCTTCACCAGGGCGGAGCCGCAGTACGGCGTCAAGGCCGGCGACGTCATGGACTACAGCGCCTGGATGCGCTGATCACACCCCGAGCTGCCGGGCGGCGGCAGCCACGGTCTGCTCCAGCAGCGTGGCGATCGTCATCGGACCGACACCGCCCGGCACCGGAGTGATCAGACCGGCCCGCTCCACGGCCGAGTCGAAGTCGACGTCGCCGATGTTGCCCGGGTTGTAGCCGGCGTCGATCACGACCGCGCCGGGCTTGATGTCCTCGCCCCGGATCAGCCGCGGTCGGCCCACGGCCGCGACCACGATGTCCGCCTCCCGCACGACCGAGGACAGGTCCCGGGTGCGGGAGTGGCAGTACGTCACCGTCGCGTCACGGGCGAGCAGCAGCATGCCGGCCGGCTTGCCGAGGATGGCGCTGCGGCCCACGACCACGGCCCGCTTCCCCGACGGGTCGACGCCGTACTCGTCGAGCAGCCGCATGATGCCGCCCGGGGTGCACGACACGAAGCCCGGCAGGCCGAAGCTCATCGTCGCGAACGAGGCGAAGGTGACGCCGTCGACGTCCTTCTCGGGCGCGATCGCCTCGAACGCGGCCCGCTCGTCGATGTGCTCACCCATCGGGTGCTGCAGCAGAATGCCGTGCACAGCAGGGTCGCTCGACAGGGAGCGCAGGGCGCCCACGAGTTCGGCGGTGGTCGTGGCGGCGGGAAGCTCCACATGGCGCGAGTCGATACCGGCCTTGCGGCAGCGGTTGCGCTTCATCCGGACGTAGGTGACGGAGGCGGGGTCCTCGCCGACCAGAACCGTCGCCAGACAGGGCGCCGTTCCCGTCCGCTCGGTGAGGTCGGCCGCCCGCTTGGCCGTGTCCTCGACGATGCGCCGGGCAAGGGAGGTGCCGTCGACGAGCCGGGCCTGGGACATGATCCACTCCTGGGCTGGTGTGACCTGTCGCCCAGGCGCACGGCATCGACTCCGCGGGGCCGCTCCCCGGTGGTGCTCCACCTCAGCGCCAGTCACGGCCCGCTCCCAGACTAGCCGAGCCGCCACCGCGGTCAGCAGCCGCTGTCACCGAGGTGCCGAGAAGGTCCAGGTCGACCGCGAGGAGACCTGGACCCGCGCGGTTCTGCCTCCTACTCGTCCCATGCCTGGATCAGGACCTCTTCGGCGATCTTGCCGTCGCGCAGCGTGATCATCGACTCGGCCAGGACACGCGTGCCGTCCGCGTACTGGCAGGACTGGCTGTAGGCGGCGTGGTCGCCCTGAACGATGCACTGGTCCACGTGGTGCGTCATGTCGCGGCTGTAGATGTCCTCGAACATCGCGCCGATCTCCTGGCGACCGCGCAGAACCTTGGGCTGGCTGGGCTGGGTGTTGCGGTCCACGATGCGTATCTGCGCGTCGTCCGCGTAGAGCGACAGAAGATCCGCCGCCGTGTGTCCTTCGACCCCCTTGCGCAGGGTGTCCGCGCTGAAGCCGGGAGTTGCCGTGGTGCCCATGATGACCTCCTTCGAGGGCCGCGACCCGAGGAGCTGCGGGCCGCGAAGGACCTCTCCTTTGAGGCTCCTCCGCCGCGGCAGCCTCGGCAAGCGCAGCCGGAGCACTGCCCCTGATGGGTGAGCGGCGGGGCGCGGCCGTGACCGCCGAAGGCCCGGTGGCGTTGTGGGAAGCATGATCTCAACACGACGTATCGTCGCCGCCGTTGGTCTCGCCGCAGGAATCACCGCCCTTGCCGCACCGCTTGCCTGCGCGTCCGACGCGACCATCCAGAACAAGGACGCCAGCGAGCTCAACCCGATCGCCACGCTCGACTCGCTCGCCCAGAGCGGCATCCCGGCGGAGCGCAGGGCCGAGGTGCCGCGCCCCTCCGAGCAGCTTCGGCACCTCAACCGCCTCAACAACCTCGAGCAGCTGGACCGGGTCGCCCGCATGGGAGCCGCCAGCGGGTTCCCGGGGGCCCTGTAACCCGCCGACGCCGCATCGAACGTCCCCCCACAGCGAAAGGGCCGCCCGTCTCCGGGCGGCCCTTTCGCTGTGCCGGTGACCTGATCACGACCCTGCTGTTGAAGGGTGAAGGAAGTGGAAACCGGGCCGGGGGTGCATCAGGAAGTCGTGGTGCGAGATGTTCCACGCGTAGGCACCCGCCAGCGAGAACACCACCCGGTCGCCGGCCCTGAGCCCCGGCGCGGGGACCCGGCGGGCCAGGACGTCCTTCGGTGTGCACAGCTGCCCGGCCAGCGTGACCTTCCCCCAGCCTTCGGCCGGGGGGACCTCCCTCTCCCTTCGGTCGCCTTCGGCGGCCGACCGCGGCCACGGGTGCGGCCAGGCGTCCACCTTCAGCACGGAACACGGCTGGTCGTGCCCCTTGGTCGCCGGGGTCCGCAGATGGTGGGTGCCGCCGCGGACCACCGCGAACTCCTCGCCGTGGCTGCGCTTCACGTCCAGCACCTCGGTGGCGTACCAGCCGCAGTACGCCGTCAGCGCCCGCCCCGGCTCGATGCGCAGGGTCAGCCCGGGGTGCGCCTCGGTCAGACGGGCGAGCCCGCTGCCGTACACGGACCAGTCGAAGCGGCGCTGCGGATCGTTGTAGTCGACGGTCATGCCGCCGCCCACGTTGACCTCGGCGAGCGGAACACCGAGGCCGGTCGCCCAGGACACCACGGACTCGGCCACCGCCAGCTGCTCCGCCGCTTCCAGGCCACTGGCCAAGTGCGCGTGAACGCCCCGTAGTTCGAGGTGCGGATACGTCCCGTCGGCGAGCGCCCGGACGACGGCGGCGGCCTGTGCCGGGTCCAGGCCGAACGGCGTCGGACGACCCCCCATCGCCAGTGAGCTGCCCGCCAGCGCCCCTTCCGCGACCGGAAGATTGACGCGGACCAGCACCGCCACCCGTCGCCCCGGCGCACACGTCCGCGCCAGCTCGGCCAGCATGCGCAGCTCGTACTCGCTCTCCACATGGAAACGCTCGACGCCGAGCTCCAGCGCGTGCCGCACCTCGTCCGGCGTCTTGCCGGGACCGCCGAAGGCGAGCGGGCGGTCCGGCACCGCCCCCGCGACATGGGCGAGTTCACCGCCCGAGGAGACCTCGTAGCCGTCGACGTACGGGCCGAGCGCGCCGAGGATCTCCGGCTCCGGGTTCGCCTTGGCGGCGTAGTACATCTCGACCCGCGCGGGCAGCGCGGCCCGGACGGCGGCGGCATGGGCACGCAGCGCCGCCAAGTCGTAGACGTACGCGGGCAGTTCGGCGGCGGGCAGGGACAGGACGCGCTCCTCGACCGCGGGTGTCGGGTCCGTCATCGGGTGCTCCCGGTCGTGTCGCGCAGGATGTCCTCGGCGAGCGGGGACGGCAGCCGGACGTAGCCGGCCTCCCGGTCCGCCTTGCGCTCCCAGCGGGTCAGCAGGTTGGCCTTGGCGGGCAGCGGCACCCCGGCGAGCAGGGCGGCGAGCCTCGGCGGGCAGCCGTGGCGGTCGGCGTACGCCTGGAGCGTGCCGCGCACCCGGGCCCACAGGGCCGCCTCGGCCTGCGGGTGCAGATCGGCGAGGGCGGCGAGCAGCTCGGCGATGTGGTTGACGAGCAGGCAATACACCACCCGGTCCCAGCCGCGCTGCGCGTCGTACGTCATCGGGCCGGCGACGTCGGGCGGCAGGGCGGCCAGCGTCTCGGCATGGTGTTCGGGGACCAGCTTGGTGCCCTCCAGGTCACGGAAGAGGACCTGGGCGGGCATGCCGTCGGCGCCGACGCACACCAGGACGTTCTGCAGATGGGGTTCCAGGACCAGGCCGTGGTCGAAGTACGCGGCCAGCACGGGCGGGACGAGCAGATCGAGATACGTCGACCACCAGGCGAGGGTCGTGCGTACGTCCGCTCCGTCGAGGAGGCGGGAGACGTGGGCGGCGCCGGTCGGGTACTCGTCGGCGACGGCCGCCGCGAGCAGGGGGACCGTGCCCGGGGCGAGGCGGCGCGGCAGGCCTTCGCGGACGATGACGCCGAAGCCCTCGAACAGCTCGCGGTCGGGGGTTCCGTCGGGGCCGGGGAGGGCCAGTGTGCGATAGGCCGGCTCGCGCAGCACGGCGCTGCCGGGGAAGCGGTCGGCCAGGTCGGCGAGTGCCGGGGCAAGCAGTCGGGTCAGGGCGACGGCGCCGGACAGCTCGTAACTGCTGTTCTTGCGCAGGCAGTTGGTGATGCGGACGTTCAGGCTGAACTTGAGGAAGGTCTCCCCGTCGTACAGGGTGCGCACCGAGGCGGTGGCGGCGAACGGCTGCCCGCCCGGGCCCAGGTCGAGGACGTCGCCGCGGTCGAGGGCGGCGCGCAGGGCCGGCTGGGCCCGGAGCGTCTCGTACTGCCAGGGGTGGGCGGGCAGCAGCCGGTAGCCCTCGGGTAGGTCCGTGCGCAGCCCGTCCAGGGGGGCGGTCGCCGACGGGTTTGCGGACTCCTCGGCGATCAGGTGGGCACGGACGGCGAGGTGCCGCAGCGGGAAGGAGGCGCCGGCCTCGGGGGCGTACGCGGACCAGGCATGCGGGTCGCCGGTGCGGGCCTTGGGCGTGGGGTGGAAGCGGTGCCCGAACAGCAGCGACTGTTCGGAGGCCACGTAGGCGGAGAGCCGGTCGTCCGCGAGGCGGGCGGGGCGCGTCGCGGCGAGCGCGGTGGTGATGGCGTGGTGGCTGGAGGCGATCTGCTCCAGGAACTCCTCGTTGCGCACACCGGTGCGCAGCGACAGCTCGTCGTGCGTGTACTCGGCCAGGCGCCGCCAGTCCACCTCCGACCAGCCGTTCTCGCCCTGTTCGCTCACGGGGCCGGTGAAGCGGTGCGCGCCCAGCAGCGAGGTGCGGCGCAGCGCCACCCGCAGCAGCACTCCGCGACGGGGCAGCCGCAGCAGCAGCCGGCCGTCGGCGACGACCGACTGGTGCTCGGGGCCCGACACCTCGCGCAACAGGCAGTTGAGGAGCGTGTGGGCCACGGCGTCGTCGGCGGAGGGGAGCCCGGCGGGCGCGGCGGTACTCCCGGAGAGCGAGATCGCGGGCCCCCCGGACGGGGCCTGGGGACGGGTCAGCGAGGGCATCAGCGGCTCCTGCGGGTGCGGGGGGTGAGCGGGGGGAGGGCAGTGGCCAGTACGGTGACGGCGGCGGCCGCGCTGCCGATGAGCACGGGTGCGGCCGGGCCGAAGCGGGCGCTGCCCGCCGCCGCGGCCACTCCGGCGGCGACCGCCCCGGCCTTGGAGAAGAACTCCAGCGAGCCGAACATCCCGCCCGGCGCACGGCCCTTGGCGCAGTCGGCGGCCAGCACCGACAGGCACACCAGGCCGAGCGTGAGACCCGCGCCCAGCAGCAGCCGTACGGCGATCAGCGTGGGCAGGGAGCCGGCGATCCCGTGTCCGGCGAGCCCGAGCGCGATACAGGCGAAGCCGAGCGCGATCCCGGTGCGGGGGCGGCTGTGGAAGGCGGAGTGCACGGCCAGCGCCGAGACCAGATAGCACAGGTGGGGGAGGGCGAACAGCACGCCGGACAGGGTCGGCGAGGTGCCCGGGAGGCGGTCGTCGACGAGGGCGATCAGATAGGGGAAGGAGATGACGGTGGAGAAGACGAAGGCGAACTCCAAGGCGTACAGGGCCTTGAGCGAGATCGCCGGCTGCTCGTGCACGGCAGGCTTCTCGGGGGCGTCCTCCAACTCATGTGCGGCAGGCTCCGGTTCGGGCAGTGCCGCCAGCAACAGCGCCGCCGCCAGGGGCAGTACCGCGAGCAGGGCGTACTGGCGGTGCGGAGACAGCCGGCCCGACAGCGAGCCGACCACGATCGGGGCCACGACCAGCGCCGCCCGCGCGCTGCCCTGCATCAAGGTGAGCGCCTTGGACAGGGCCGGCCCCTCCAGGGCGGCGCCCAGGTAGCCGTTGGAGGCGGCGAACGTGCCGCCCAGGATGCCCTGCAGCACCAGCGCCACGGTGAACGTGGCCAGGGAGTCCGCCCAGCCCGCGAGCGGGAAGGCCACGGCCAGCCCCAACTGGGCGCGCAGCAGCAGTCTTTTACGGCCGTAGCGGTCGGCGAGCCGTCCCCACAGCGGGGCGCCCAGCGCACCGAACACGGTCGGCACGACGTACAGCACCCCCGCCCAGCGGGCATGGCGGTCACCCAGCTCCGGGAGGATCTCGGTGAGATACGGCGGCAGGCCGAGCGCCGCGAAGGACGCGACGAAGTAGCAGCCCGCGACCGCGTGCACATGCCCGCGGGTGAACGCCGTACCCGGCATCCGCAGCGTGTCGGCGCTCATGCGGAACCACCGTCGGGCAGCAGGTAGTTGGGGCCGCTCGTGTAGTGCTTGTTGACGTCCGCGGCGCCCGAGCGCTCCTTGCTGAGCAGCGTGCCGGCCGTGACCATGGCCTTGACCGGCAAGCGCGGCGCCTCGAGGACGTGCGCCCGCAGGACCGCGCCCGCGTCACCGCCGAGCCGGTCGACGGCCTCCGCGAGCCGGGCGCGGACGATCCTCAGCAGTGCGTCCCGCTGCCCGGCGAGCCCGAACGCGTAGGCGCCCGCGCACAGATGGACCGTGATGGTGGCGAACACGTCGGCGACCGGCCCGTCCCCGGCGGTGAAGGTCCGCGGGTCGTCGAAACCCCACGGCCCGGGCAGCACGGCCGCAAGTCGCGAGGTGTTGACGCGGGGCCCGTCGTTGTCCTTGAACAGCAACCGCGGACCGCCCGGCCCGAGCACCAGCGAGACGTTCTGCTGGTGCGACTCCAGCGCGATGCCGTAGCCGAACAGGGTGGTCTGCCAGTCGAACAGCAGCGAGAGGCAGGCGTCCAGCAGGGCCAGGGGATCGCCGCCGTAGAAGCGGTCGGCCAGGTGGTCGAGGACCGGTCGCCCGCCGGGCGCCTCGGCGAGGAGCGCGGCCAGCGGAACCACGACGGAGTCCTCGGGGGCGGCCGGCAAGCGGCGGCACAGAACCGCGAGGAGTTCGTGGCCTGCGTGCGCGTACGTGGTCTCGTCGGCGTGCAGGATCGTGTCCCGGAAACGGGGTTCGCGCGCGGTCACCGCCTCCACCAGGCGCTGCCCCGCCGCGCCGTCGACGAGCGTGCCGGGCTTGATGGAGCGCTTGTTGCGCAGGCCCAAAGTGGCCGTGACCAGGGGGAGTTTGAGGTGCAGGGTGGGATCCGCGGCCACCGCGACCGTACGCATCGAGAGCGTCGGCACGACTTCGAGGTGGGCCTGTTCGGCAAGCAGCGCACGGCCGGTGAGGCCGGTGGCACGCAGCGCCTCGTCGAGCGGCGCGCCCACGGTCAACGGGTGGACGGGCAGCGCCACATGGGTCTGTTCCACCTCGGGCAGACCGAGCCGCGCCGGCGAGGGCCACAGTTCGGGAAGCGGGCCGGTCAGGGTCACCGTCTCACGCGGCACGGCGAGCCAGCGCAGGGCGAAACGGGGATGGAACTCCGGTGCGTAGGCCCGCAGTTGCTCCTCGGACAGGCCGGAGCGGCCGCGCGCGGTCGGGTAGACGGGATGGTCGAGGCGGGCCGCCAGGGTGTCGTAGGCCAGACCCGTCCACCGGGCCGGATCGTCCCCGTACCGGTCGGTGAGCCGCCGGTCGACCTCGTCCCGGGTCCGTGCGTGCAGCCGCATCGTGTCCAGCGTCTGACGGCACTCCTCGGCGAACGCGTCGAAACCGTCGCGGTCCACGGGCTCGGCGAGCTCACGCAGCGCGTCGAGCACCCCTTCGCAGGAGGTCAGCTCGGAGCCGTCCGACTCGTACGCGAGCAGGGGCAGCCGGGCGCGGTGCTCGCACTGGTAGCCGTCCTCGGTGACGGGCAGCAGCAGGGCGTCCTCGCTGGTGGGCAGCCGCAGCCAGGCGCCGTCGGGCCGGTGCACGAGCGTGCTGCGGCTGCGCAGCCCGACCACGTCCTCCCGCAGCAGGGCGCTGAGCACACGGGTGAGCAGCTCCGCCTCGCAGGTGTCCGTCACGGTCGGCGCGGTCACGGCTGGATCTCCCAGCGCTGCGCGGCCAGGAAGTCGGCCGACACCCGGTCCACCGTGGCCTGGTGGGTGCCGACGGTCCGCAGGACCCCGAGGTAGTCGCGGTTGGTGCGGTACAGCTCGTGCCGCTCGCCCACCGGTCGCAGCGGACGATACGTCAGATGGGTTCCGTCGACGGTCAGTTCCTGGCGGGCGGGGGCCTCGGTCAGTGTTCCGGCGCGGTCGGCGCACGGGTAGTCCAGGCGCGCGGCCCCGTCGCGGCGGGCTCCGAGGTCGGCGGGCAGACGCTCGCCCAGATGGGCGCGGAGGATCAGTTCGAAGAGCGGTATCTCCAGCAGCCGGGCCAGCAGCAGATCGCACTGGTCGCCGATGGCACGGTAGTTGACCTCGATGATCCTGGCCCGGCCCGCGTGCACCACGAACTCGGTGTGGCAGGCTCCGAAACCGACGCCCAGCGCGTCCAGCTGGGCGAGCACCTGCGCGACGACCGCCTCGGGGTGGGCGGGGACGAAGGTGAGGCGCTCCTCGATGAAGTACGGCGGGGGCGACAGCTCGGTGTGGAAGCTGCCCAGCACATGGCGGACATGGGCGTCGCCGAGCGTCTCCAGGGTGTACAGCTCGCCGGGGAGGTACTCCTCGACGAGCAGGACGGCACCCGGGCGGCGCTGAAGGATGTCCTTGGCGTGCGTGGTCAGCTGCTCGGCGTCGTCGACCAGGACGACGTCCTCGCTGGCCACGCCCTCGCGGGGCTTGAGGACGCAGGGGTACGGCGCGTCGTCGGGCGCGACCGGCTCGGTGAGCTCGGCCGACCAGACCGTGTCGAGGCCGGCGGCGGCGAGCCGGCGCCGCATCTCCGCCTTGTCCTTGGTGGCGAGCGCGGCCCGCCAGTCCTTGGCGGGCAGGCCGAAGTAGGCGGCGGCGAGGGCGGCCTGGGCCTGGAGGTGGTCGCTGTTGGTGAAGACGGCGTCGGGGCGGTGGTGCGTCGAGATCCGGGTGATGACGGCTCGGTGGTCGCGGACGTCGCACTCCAGGACCTCGGTGTCCGGGTGGGCGCGGCGGTGGGCCTCGGGCTGGTCGGTGAGGACGGTGACGTCCAGGCCCAGCCGGGCGGCGGCGGGCAGGAAGCCCTCGGAGACGGAGTCGGTCGGGTTGAGGGCAAGCAGATACAGGCGCATGGCTGATGAACAACTTCCGCTGGCGGGTGGGGGGTCGGGGGGGGGGCGCGGGGGGCCCCCCCCCCCCCGCCGGCTATAATTGGAAGGGTGGGCCAACCCCCGGGCGGTGGCCCCCCCCCGCACGCAGATCGAAGCCGCCCGGCCGCCCCAGCCCCGC